>JAEZIV010000151.1 GCA_023436515.1 Bacillota bacterium | reverse complement strand
TGGAATAAAGTGGGGATAATCAACAAGGTTTTTCATATCCCTGCACTTCTGCCTTAAAATCTTTTCATTATATACATACAATGGACTGCCAAACTCCTTAAGCAGCTTTTCGGGATTTGTGTGCCCGAAAAAATTTGATGTTACAGAATAATACTCTGTCATAATATCGCCTCCGCTTTATTTAAAGTTTATATTTATAAGCTTTATTTCATTTGTTAATGAGTCCTTAATCAGCTCCACCATGTTCTTATTTCTCGAAAAAAGACTGCTGGGATTGGAGCCATATAATTGACCTGTCAGCACATTTTCAGTATCCGTAATAAGTCGTACACTTCCAAATTGTTTATTTGAGGTGTAACAAACCATTCCATCCAGCTCAACTCTTTCAGAAGTAATGATAACTACCTTCAAGCCTCTTTTTTTAGCTTCGTTCAGCTCCTCCATTACATACTCCAGCTGCTCCCTGGCTATTGAAATATATACCCTTTGGTTGGCCTGACCTATCAAATTTTTCATTTTGTCCAGTATCTGCTGACTACCACTGATTGTAACAAAGCTGTCTCCATGATGGTTTACCTGAGGTATTTCATCCTTTATAACCTTGATTATCTGAGCAAATCTTCTGTTCAAATTCTGAATCAACTCATCTGGAGCCACTGCGGTGTATTTTGCCGTTTCACCATTTATACGATAGGCCCCGCCCTTGTCAGAAAGTCCTGCCAAACCCAGATATGCATTTGACCTTGGAATGCCACTTATTTTTGATGCCTCATATCCGGTTAATTCCCCTTCCCTGCACAGGGTTATGTAGAGTATGGATTCGTGTCTTGTAAAGCCTGATTGCATAAGTGCATCAATAATATCCATAACATCCTCCACCTTATAGTATATAGTGGTTCTATACAAAACCACTATATACTATTCTTGTTTTTGTGTCAATAGAAACACTGGCCTTGTTAACATTTTTGCTTATACTCATAAATTTTACAGACCTTATTACCGATATATAAGTGAATCGATTATCATTGAGAATCGAGAAGGATAACTAATATATTAATTTACATAATCGGAGGCTACATGAAAAAAATATTTTTTCCACTTTTTCTTATGCTATTTCTATTTGCTTTTAGCCCCCAGTCCTTTGCTAAGGAGTCGGTAAACTACAAAACTCAGAATGTAAAGTTTTCAGGGGGTACAAGATCAGTTAAGGCAGTTTTTGTTGATATGAATGATAAAAACATAAAAGTTGAAGCACAGTATGCAAAGAATCAAATCGGACAGACAGACGATTTTACCAACATTATTTCTCAGTCCAAGGATGCCGATACCGAGGTTTTAGCTGCCATCAACGGAACTTTTTTCAACTCCTATACTGATATGAAACCGGCAGGAACAATACAACAGGATGGAAGGTTTTATCATATCGGTTCAAGTGGTTCAGTTATTGCCTTTTCGTCAGACAACAAGGTCGCAGTAGAAAACTTAAGAGCCTCAATAAAGGGCAGTATTAATGAAGACTGGGGCGATGCCGGGAGCTGGTATGCTTGGAACATAAACTCTTATAGTAGCAGCAAGGAATCAATTGTTATTTTTGATTCAGGGTATGGAAAAAACACTCCAACCCACAACAGAACCTCTATTACTGTTGATGGTAGAAAGGTAACCTCGATTAAAAAAGGACAGGTACCCATTCCCCCAGGTGGCTATGTTATTGTTCTTGAAAATGCAAGTTATATAAAAAAATTTCATATTGGTGCCAAGGTTGATTACATAATCGAGACCTCAACACAAACCTCATCAAACGCTACTACTTCCATTGACTGGAGCAGCATGGTCACTAGCATCGGTGCAGGCCCCACTCTCCTAAAGAATGGTACTATTCTGGCAAATGGCAAGCTTGAGGGCTTTACAGAGGACAAGATTAATACTAACAGAGGTCAGAGAAGCTTTGCCGGTGTTACACGGGATAACATGTTAATTATTGGTACCGTTTCAAATGTCAATGTTAAGGAGTTGGCTGAAATATGCAAGAATATGGGAATGCTAAACGCCATCAACCTTGATGGAGGAGCTTCATCGGCTTTATATCACAAGGGTAAGGTGGTTACCTCACCGGGTAGAAAGCTGAGTAATGCGTTAGTAGTTACAAGAATGAAAACAGTTCCATCGAGATATTCTTTTAATGGTAAGGAAGTGGTCTCTAAGAATAATGCATATGTGGATAGTAGCTCAGGTGAGTTGATGGTACCTCTTCAGGAGACTGCCAATAAGCTTTTTGCAGAGTATTCAGTTAAAGGAAATGACATAACTGTTAAGCGCTATACTAACACAATTAGCCTCAAAACGGGTTCAAAAACCATAAGCATTAATGGCAGTGATTCCTTACTTAAAACCCCGCCGGTTGCTAAAAATAACGTTTATTATATACCTGTACAGGTGTTGACTGATACCTTCGGCGGCAAAGTAATCTATGATCCGGTAAAAAAAATATATGATATAACACTAAACACATACATCACTATTGATTTAAGCCGGGAGGCCAACAGGGCCTTCAAGGAAGGTAACCTGGACAAGGCAGAGAAGCTTTATAAGCAAATTCTCTCTCTTGATCCAAGCAATGGGAGACAGTATTATAATTTAGGCTTAATATACTATCAACAGAAAAAGAATGATGAGGCTCTCAAAAATTATCTGGAATATTTGAATTACTATCCTAAGGATCCATTGGCATTAACTCAAACTGCTTGGATTTATTTAGGGAAAAACGATACCGCCTCGGCGATCAGGTACTTTGAAAAGGCCCTTGAGGCCGATCCGAAAAATCCGGATCGCTGGGCCAATCTGGGTAGTACTAATAAACTGCTTTCAGTGAAAAACTATGAAAGAGCCTTGGAATGCTATGAGAATGCCTTGAAATATACAACAGATTCAACGAAAAAAGCTCAATATGAAAAGCAGATACAGGATTGCAAGCAAAAGCTGGGGCGTTAGCCTTTGAGCAGCTTTTCTTCCAACTGGCTCAGTTGTTCCTTAGTAGGCGCGGTATTGTCATACCGCGCTTTGTCATAGCAATGAGCCAGCAGCTCATTCAGCTGCTCCGTCACAGGAGATATGCCGCCTGCGTCGCGGCATATCTCCTGCGCGGTAGACGCACTTGAAACCACAACACCTGCTGCCTTCACTCTTTTAGTGAAATATTTAAATAGCCTTCTAACCTTCAAAGTATCATCTGTGAGCTTATCGTAAGGAGTTTCTCTATTTGAAATTCCCTCAGCCATATTTTGAAGCCGTTGAACAAAGTTTCTGAGATTTCTATCAAGAAGGCTCTCCTTTTCATCTGTATGTCCATTCTCAGAAACAGTATCAATTGTATGCTCTCCGCTTCTAAGCCACTTTACAAAGCTTCTTATCAGTCTGATTAAAAGCTTCACGATAGTAAATAAAAGGAACAAAATACCTGCCACAAGTACAATAACAACCACTACATTCAAAATCAAAAGGAATATTTTCTCAAAAAGTGAAGGTTCCCTTACGCCGGCATTTTCAAACATAAACTGCATTTGCTGCTCAGTCTCAGAAATAACAGTATTGCTGGGTGAAAACAAGCTTGATATAAGGGATATAAACCTTGCTATTGAATCCATCACAAACTTATAAACGCCTGCAATATCCCCGAAAGAGCTGACGGCAACAAGGATTAGAATAAGTATTCCCGCAAAAACCTGATTGTTCTTGCGCTGAGTTCTGCTTACCCCCATGGAATTCTTTCCAAATCTCCGGGACTCATCAAGCTGCTTGGTAACCAGAATCAAAATCGAGGTCACTGCAGATATACATATAGCTATATTTCCGAAAAATTTCAAGCTTTCTAAATCTGAGGTGTGAATAAACAAGCCGAGAGGGATATTTAAAAACATAGCTCCAGTAGCCAATTGGATTGACAAATCCCGTCCTGTTATTACCTCAGTTCTCACTCTGTTGAATACAAATATGCAAATAACCGCGGTGATTATACTTCCGAAGTTCATTCCGGCAGTTACGAGAGCAATTAGGATTGATAAAGCAATGGTTACCAATTTATATACAAAGGGGCCCGGTTTTAGCTTGGAAAAAAGTATTGCTGCCACAGCTACAAAATTAAATAGGCAGGCAAGCATAAAAGCCAAGGTCGCCGGTAAAAAAAACTGAAGAATGAAAAAAAAGCCCGGCATTAAAACAAGAATCTCTAGAATTGATGTTAAGGCTGCAATTTCAAACATTATGCCACCTCCTCTTCATTAATAATGAGACGCTCAACCTGATGCCCGTTCCGGCGGAGCTGATATATCTCCTCCTCAATGCTTTCATCGGTATACAGAGATACTATTAATATATCTGTGTCCTTTGGTATCGAAGGTCTCATATTCTTGATCATTGTATAAAAGGACAATGCTCTGTGCAGCTGCAGTCTGGCCAAGGCCTCCAGTATTGTGTAAAGCTGGCTTTTACTACAGCGGGCAGGTATGTTAACTGATTCGTTCATATCCCTGAAGTGACCATTTGAGCAAAAGCCTGTAGGAATTCCTTGACCAATTGTTTTTTCGATTATTGCAGCACAGAAATGAATGCCGTACTCAATCTTTCTAGACTCTGATTCATTGGGAAAGGGTCCCTGAATACTGCTGCTGTCAATATTAAAAAGAATTAGAATATTAGAATCTGCAGTGTAGTCGTACTTGTATACCTGTAGTGAATTAGTTCTTGCTGTGGCCTTCCAGCTTATTGAGGACATTGGATCTCCAAACTGGTATTGTCGTACTCCGGCAACCAGAAAGGGATCGGGATTTATAAACCTCCTCACCACAATATCACCCTGCAGAGAGTGGTAACACTCAATGAGCTTATTCTGCTCGAGAGGCCTTGGATATACCAGTAGTCTGGTTTCATTATCATAGGTTATTATCTTTGATGCGAAGCCAAAGATATCACCAGAGGTTATTGTAACATTGCCCACATTGAAATCACCTCTCTGGAGGCAGGTTATCTCGTGGGTTCTTTTTATCCTGTAAAAAGGCATTATTGAGAAAACACTTCGATGGTAGCCCTCCTGAGCCTGATCCATATTTTTGGCGGCTGCAAGCTTCAACCTGGTGCTCAGCCTCGATTCCGCCTTCATCCAGGGTATTGGCAGCAAACTGTTGTTTTCAATTTCCTCTATCATGTAAATCTTCTCACCTTCAAAGGCAGTGGAAGATGAAATACTTCTCTTATAAACCATTCCCCTTAGAATAAAAAACTTATATAGCAAGCTTTCTAGCACAATCAGCAGCGGAAGGGCCAGTACAATTTGCAGAAAAATAATAATCCCCCCTATTCTGCTTGTTCAAGCGGAACCTCGGTATGTGCAAGTACATCTGATATAACCTTTTCGCTTATACTCACATTTTCTGCAGACAAGCCCTTTGGAATTATTCTATGGGCCAGTACCGGCAGCGCCATGGCCTTTATGTCATCAGGCGTAACAAAGGTACGTCCCTTAATCAAAGCATATACCTGTACTGCCTTCAACAATGCAAGAGTACCTCTGGGACTGACACCAAGATGAACTCCCGGGTGCTTCCTTGTACCTTCTGCAATTTTAATTATGTATTCAAGAATATCTTCGGATACTCTTACCTTTGAATAAATGCCGGCAGCCTCGAGGATTTCCTCTTCTGTAGCGACAGCCTTTAGCTCGGTCAAAGGATTGTTTTCCTTAAAACGCTTAATGATATCTATTCCAGACTGTGTGTCGGTATATCCCATTGAGGTTTTAATTAGGAATCTGTCCAGCTGTGCTTCTGGTAATGGAAAGGTCCCTTGAATTTCTACGGGATTCTGTGTTGCTATGACTAAAAAGGGTGCGGACAGCTTCTTTGTCTCTCCGTCAATAGTGACCTGTCTCTCCTCCATACATTCCAGCATAGCTGACTGAGTTCTCGGTGTTGCACGGTTTATCTCATCCGCCAGTACAATATTTGAAAAAACAGGCCCGGGCCTGAAAACGAAATTGTTTTCCTTCTGATTAAAGAAATTTATTCCGGTAACATCAGAGGGGAGCAGGTCAGGTGTAAACTGAATTCTACGGAAGGAACAGTCTACAGATGATGCGAGAGCCCTTGCAAAGACTGTTTTTCCTGTTCCCGGCACATCCTCCAGGAGCATATGTCCTCCGGTTATAACACAGATCATTGATAAATCAATAATCTCCTCCTTGCCCACAATTACCTTGGCTACATTTTTCTTGATCTTCTCAACTAAAAGTCCTATATCCTGAAGTTCCATGCAATCTCCATTCCGCATGGGGTAAATAAATATTTGCCAAAGAAGTATACTTCTCTATTAACCAGAGACACTTCCCGGCTACACCCATGCCCACATATATGTATTCTTAGTGCTTTATCCTTTTAGCAACCTGCTAATGTTTGCTTAATTATACCATAAAAAGCCATTATATTTGTCCGTAAAAACTCATAAAACAACTGGCTAGATTTAAGCAGAATGCCCAAACACCTTGGAAACTAATGTATTTCGTGCTGTTTATTTGCCTGTTGCAATTTGCTCCGCCCTGCCATACCCGGCCCGCCCCCCACCCAGAAAAAACCCCTGAGGAATATGCTGTATAGGCAGAATGCAAAACACAATGGCTTAAGTGCATGGCTGACTCTCTGATAACTCGTGAGCAGCAACTTATATAAATGCAGCAAGGTTAAAAGAAACAGCCGAAATTGTCGGTGAAGCACAGGTGTTTTTCCGTTGAAGTGACAGGAGGTCACTTCAAGCAGAAGCTGAAACAGGAGGTTGAATCTTCTGCGACGGAAAAATCCCTGTGATGAACCGATAAAATTTCGTGCTGCTTATTTGTTTGATGCATTTCTGCCCCCTTACCTTGAAAAAATCTCTAAAGCGCAGGCTATATAAGGCCAGAATGCAAAACACAATGGCTGAGTGCATTATAAAATATGTTGTTATCTATCAGAGAAGGCTTGATAATTTTAGCCGGAAAACTGACAGGAGGTCAGTTTTAGTATCATATAAGCCGGGATGGCGGTTGTGTACGACGGCTAAAAAATCAAGCCTGATCTGCCCTAGATACACATATTTTATACTAAACGAAGCCATGTGTTTTGCATTCTGGCCCCCAGCCTACGATTTCCGAGTTTTTTTCTTCCCTATGATCTCATACACCCCCATAGCCAGCAAAAAAAAACCAAAGCCCTTGCGAAGCACCAGACCATCCATTGCTAAAGCAAGCTTTGACCCGAGTATTGCTCCTGCAAGCCCGAAAAGCATTATGGGAAGGCCTGTTTTAAACTTAACATTTTTATGCCTTATATGTATCCATAGCGCAACTATTGCAGTAGGAATAAAAAACAAAAGGTTTGTGCTCTGGGCAACATGCTGATCTGGATTTACAAGAAGTACAAGAGCAGGTATCAATATTGCACCTCCGCCTATACCCATTCCGCTAATTATTCCAGCGGCTAAGCCTATCAACATAACAATCATAAATCTCTTCCCTCCAAATCCTACAATTCATTTTCGGCAGAGCTTCGCAGCTTAGAGGCTAGCTGCCGCCACTCAACCCTTCCCACTCAAAAAATCATCCTGAAGGCTGCTAAAATCATAAAGAGCCCAAAGACAATACGAAGTAATCCCGTAGGGCATTTATTTAAAAGGAAGGCTCCAATTGCACCTCCCAGTACCCCTCCTGCCATGGCTTTCCATGTAATATTCCAGTCAACAAAGTGATTGGAGAGGTAAAAGTAACTGCTTACGAGCGTAAGAGGCAATATGATGAGGATTGCAGTAGCATGGGCATTATGCTCCTCCTCCTCAAGCAAATAGACCATAGCAGGAACAGCAATAGTTCCTCCCCCCGACCCGAAAAGCCCGTTTGCCACACCAGCAGTCAGACCGATGCAGAGATACTTGATTAGTCTTCTTCCGTGTGCACCTTTAAGTCTACCTTCAGCTCTACTCATGCTTCCCTCCGTTATTCAACTTTATATTGATATTGTTTAAAAAAACTATTTTTATATACACTTTTTCTTGACAGTACTTTTTGTTAGTACTACAATCATATTATAGTGAGTACTCACTCATTTTGAAGAATATGTAAATAAGTGCTGTACTGATCTATCGGAACAGATTAATCATAACTGAGGAAGGGATGCACCCCTTATGAATTCAAATATTGATTTGTCAGAGCTTGAAATGCCTGATAAGGAAAGAAGAATATTGGAGGCCGCTATATCCATTTCAAATGAAAAAGGGTTCTCCTCTACAACTACAAGCGAAATCGCAAAGAAGGCGGGAGTAGCTGAAGGGACCATATTCAGATATTTTAAATCCAAGAAGGATATTATGCATGGAATTATGCTTCAGGCTATAAAAATAGCCTCGGACAAGATAATGCTTTCGTCGCTGGATAAAATCTTCGAAACCTCGGAACAAAAAGACTTGCGGACAGTTTTGAAGGAGATTTTGATCGACCGACTTGAACTGGTGCAAAAATTTTTCCCCATGTTTCGGGTTCTCGTCAGCGAAGCCCTCTTCCATAAGGATATTCGGGACGTAATTTCTGAAAACCTCGGTACCAAAATGGAGCAAAAAATAAATCAACTATGTAATCTAATGATTAAGAATGGGCAGCTCCGTAATGATATGGACCCCATGCTATTATTCAGAGGTATTGTCGGACAATTTTCTGCCTTCATAATTCAAAAAATGCTCTTTACCCAAAACTTCAAGCTTTCGGAATGCGAGAAGGAAATAGACGACCTACTGACAATAATATTGGAGGGAATCTCCGCAAAGTAGACTGGAGGTACATATGGAATATGCTATATGTGTGGAAAACCTAACAAAAAAATTCGGTAATTTTACTGCCGTTGATAACCTGAGCTTTAATATTCCGGTAGGAAGTGTTTTCGGTTTCTTAGGTCCAAACGGTTCAGGAAAATCCACAACAATCCGTATGCTCTGCGGTGTTCTCCGTCCAACAGAAGGAATAGCCCTGGTTTTTGGGAGGGATGTAACAAAAGATACTGAGGAGGTCCGCCAAAGTCTGGGATATATGAGTCAACGCTTTAGTCTCTATGAGGATTTGACCGTTGAAGAAAATCTCGACTTTTATGGTGGGGTATATGGTTTGTCAAAAAAAGCTTGTAAGGAGCGCAAGCAGGAATTGATATCGATGGCTAACTTGAAGGGTAAGGAAAAGTCCCTTGCAGGAACTCTGTCCGGCGGCTGGAAGCAGCGGCTTGCTCTGGGCTGTGCACTAATACATAAACCAAGGCTGCTCATTCTCGACGAACCCACCGCAGGAGTGGATCCGGTTTCCAGAAGAGTATTCTGGGAAATAATTCATGCACTCTCAAAGCAGGGCATCACCATTCTTGTTACAACCCATTACATGGATGAAGCAGCCAGTTGTGATATGATTGGCTTTATTCTAAACGGTCGGCTGATTAATATGGATTCTCCTCAGCAGCTAATGCAAAAGGAACAGGTCGGTAATCTTGAAGACGTTTTTATCAGATACACTGAGCAGGTAACCGGGCAAAAGGTGACTTCGGCCTTTGACGACTTGAAGTTTTTGAAGGGAGATGCTGCTAATGAGTAAAACTAAACATGTTTTCAGTTTTAAAAGGCTTGCCTCCATTATTAAAAAGGAATTTATCCAGGTCAAGCGAGATCCTATCAGCTTAAGGCTCCCATTTGTTATGCCCATTGTAATGATGCTCCTCTTCGGTTATGCAGTTAATACAGAGGTTGATCATATTCCCACTGCAATATACGACCAAAGTAATTCAAAGGAGAGTAAAGCCTTTATAGACAGGTTTATAGAATCCGACTACTTTGTTATTTATGACAAGGTGGAGTCACTGGATGAAATAACCTCTCTTATAGAAAGCGGAGAGGTAAAAGCTGGGTTGATTATTCCAGAGGACTACTCACAAAAAATAAATAGCGGTGCTAAAACTGAATTGGAGCTTATTATAGATGGCACAGAGCCAACAAGCGCCAGAACAGCGCAGGCCAGAAGCATGCTAATAACCAGAACCTATTCTCAGGAAGCCCTTACACCAAAGCTTACAAAGTTTGGAATAACTCCTGATATGCTAACTGGTTTTGAGTTGAAAACCAGTGTTTGGTACAATCCTGATATGGACGGTACAAGGTTCACCATACCAGGACTGGTGGGACTTATCCTCCAGAATATCACAATAATGCTTACAGCTTTTGCACTTGTAAGGGAAAAGGAACGAAGCACCATAGAACAGCTTATTGTCACCCCAATCAAGCCCTCTGAACTTATTTTGGGCAAGCTGATACCCTATATCGTCATTGGCTATTCCGGCTTCCTCTTTTCACTGCTCCTATGTGTTCTGGTCTTTAAGGTTAATATTGCAGGCTCTCTGGGATTATTACTTTTACTTGGCTTCCTTTTCGTATATTGCTCCCTTTCCATAGGAATGCTTATTTCCACCTTCGCCAGAAACCAAATGCAGGCAATGATTGTTATGGTTTTTGTACTTCTCCCAAGTATACTCCTGTCAGGCTTCATTTTCCCAATAGAAGCCATGCCGACGTTTATTGGTTACATAAGCTATGCAATTCCGCTTACATATTTCCTTGACATTATAAGGGGTATAGTATTAAAAGGGATAGGCTTGAAGTATCTATGGCAGGATTCTCTTGCACTTCTTGCCTTTACTGTAATAATCCTATTTATAGCCATAAAACGCTTCAAAAAAAGTCTGGATTAAGTATGTATTAGTTATGTAGGACTCAAGTATTTTGTAGGATTAGACGCCTGTCTATGCTACAATAGTATAAAAGCCAAGGAGTCGATCTACATGATTAAAATGCTGCAGCGGAGCATTAAATTACTTATAGCTTTTATTGTAGTTTCATTATTTGCAAGCCTAATCCATATACCATCGGCTATAGGGGCACAGGCCTCTGTTAAAAATACCGATCTTGTACTGGTGGAGGACTACAGCAAGGATTTTGTAATCGAAATGAAGTATGCAACCTGTGACAACTTTGTTAAGAAAACGCTCTACCCCTCCCCTACCTGCGTTCTCACAAAGGGTACCCTTGACAAGCTGATAAAAGCCAACAAGCTGGTAATGAAGCAGGGCTATCGGATAAAAATATGGGATGCCTACAGACCTCTTAGCGTTCAGAAAATAATGTGGGAAGCCACACCAAACAAGAATTATGTAGCCAATCCTTATCGTTCCGGCTCCAAGCACAACAGAGGTGCGGCAGTGGATGTTACTCTTGTGGATAAAAGCGGCAAGGAAGTTAAAATGCCTACCGAATTCGATAGTTTTACTGCCAAGGCCTCCCCCAATTACAAGGGCATGAGCGCCGAACAAAGAAAAAATCTTGACATACTCTCAAAAGCAATGAAATCAGCGGGTTTCAAGACAATAAGTACAGAGTGGTGGCACTTTGAAGATACTGATTTTAATAAGTACAAAATTCAGGATGTGCCCCTCAGCAAATATGACAGAACAGATTATGGACTTAGCAGTAAATCCATTTCGAATCTAAAGGCTCTCAAAGGCGCAAATTCCAGTCAATTGATTACTGTTACCTCAAAAATAAGTAATTCCTCATATGTATATATCAATACATATGAAATGATGCCTGAGGGCTGGAAAAACGTACATAAAAACGTACCTGGCTATATAGGCATGAAGGGTTTTACCTTAAGCAAAACTGAGGGTGACCAGAAGACACCTGTAGGAATATACAAAATCGGAACCTGCTATGGAAAAACATCGGATATTAAAACAGGACTTGATTTTTATAAGTACGACTCAAAGGACGTGTGGGTTGATGACCCTAACTCCGTTTATTACAATACCAAACAGAGAGAGCCTGCCATAGGCCGTTGGAAATCTGCCGTAAACTTCAGCAGCATGAAAAACGGTGTCTATGATGTATTTTTCAATATTGAATATAATAATCAAAGGGTGAAAAACAAAGGAAGTGCAATATTTTTTAATATAGTTAATCCAAAGCTTGAAATAAAGTATACAGCTGGGGGCGTTGCTGCCGACAAAAAGGATGTACTATCAATTGTTAAGTGGCTGGATAAGGATAAGTATCCGATTATTCTCTTAAGTCCAATATCCGAGTTAGGAAAATATTGATTGTATATTTTTGGTTTTTTATTTATAATTTTATTAACTGAAATAATGATAAGGTAACCTTTTAAGGTACAAATAATCGATTTTAGAGGTATTTATGGACAATAAATCAAACCTAATTATCAAGAGTAAATTTTTTAGATACGGATGTTATCTGCTGTTGGCACTTCTGATTATATTTATGTTCAAAAAAATTGATTTCGTATTTACACCAATTCTTAGCTTCGCTTATTCGATAATTTTTCCGTTGCTTTTCGGGGGCTTACTATACTATATACTC
>JAEZIV010000098.1 GCA_023436515.1 Bacillota bacterium | reverse complement strand
AAACTAACTCAAAAGCTAACTCGAAAACTAACTCGAAGTCAAACACTAAGGATACCTCAGCAGCATATATAAAGGGGAAATCGAAGGGAAGACCAATGCACCCTGGTACAAAAGAGATCCTAGAAGATGACGATCTTGATTTAGATAGAAAGCATAAAAAGCATAAACATAGTAAGACCAAGTTAACTACATGGGAGGGCTTACTTTTATTATTAGTGCTCAAAGAGAAAGGGCTGCTTGACGAGTTGTTTCAGGAGGCTATTTCTGATTCTTATTATGAAGATTATAAAGAACCCACTAATCAAAAAGCTAATAAGAAATCCGAGGATCATTACGATGAAGTTGATTCTTTACAGGATTTTATTGATTCCCAGCAGAATGATCACTGGAAGACAAGAAAGAAGCGCAGGAAAGAATATTATGATTTTGATTATATCCTGGAGGATTGAAATAACAGAGAAAATTAAACTTACAATCATCGCTATAACCAGGCTTTTGCAGAGATTGAACAAGAGGAAACACTAAGTTAAGGGGTACATATAAATGTATTCCTTTTTTTGTTGACACGTACAGCGAACCTGGAGTACCATCCCACAGTAATTCTTACGCAATGAACTTATCAGAATTAACATTATTGCATTACTATAAATTGTTGATATATGCATATTAAAAATGACAACACTTCATTTCTGCAGAATTCTATTACTTATTACCGCGATGAATAAGATTTTAATATGTGACAGTAAAGCATTAGAATAACAAGCTTTGAATGGGTTAATACGGATAAATATTGATAAAGCAAATTGATAAATGCTTGACAAAAAATGAATTTTGAATTAAAATTTATTGCATAAGATAATGGCGTCTGAATTTTTTTCAGGCGCCATTTTTTTATATTAAATCCCCGTAGCAGGATTAAAAAAGAGGTGACACTATGATCAAGATGGAAAATGTAAATAAGTTTTTTGGGGATCTTCACGTACTTAAAAATGTGAATCTGGAAGTAGCAGAAGGTGAGAAACTAGTAATTATCGGGCCATCGGGATCAGGGAAATCTACAGCAGTCCGATGTTTGAACTTTTTGGAGTCTCCCACCAGTGGAAGTGTCTATATTAATGGAGAGAAATTAACTTCAAAGAACAAGACCAAATTGGTCAGGGAAACAACAGCCATGGTTTTTCAGCAATTCAATCTTTATCCCCATATGACTGTATTAAAAAATCTGACACTGGCTCCTCTGAAATTACATAATAAAAGTAAAAAAGAAGCAGAGGATCTGGCATATCATTTCCTTGATATTGTCGGGTTAAGGGAAAAGGCTCACGTTTACCCATCTACCCTATCGGGGGGACAGCAGCAGCGAATAGCTATTGCCCGGGCACTGTGCGCCCAGACAAGAATTATTTTGTTTGATGAGCCCACATCTGCACTTGATCCTGAAACCATACAGGAAGTTCTGGATGTAATGATTAAGCTGGCAAAAGAAAATATAACCATGGTCGTTGTTACACACGAAATGGGCTTTGCACGACAGGTTGCAGACAGAATTGTATTTATGGCAGACGGCCAGATTATCGAAGAGGGCGAACCGGAGCACTTCTTCACAAATCCTGAAAACGAAAGAGTTAAACAATTTCTCGGTAAGATTATCCGTTAAGAGGAGTGATAACCCTGAAGTAGCGGTGGTATTAGCCGGAGACAGATAATCCTATGAGAAGTAAATTTATTTTATACAATAAAAGGAGGTCATGTTTTATGAAAAATTTTAAAAGGTATTTATGTTTGTTACTTAGTATGCTCATGCTTGTTACCCTATTGGCAGCTTGTGGTGATAAGGATAGTGGCAGCAGCGCAGCATTAGCTTCTGCAGGTGCAGGTTCTTCTTCAAGCGCAGATACAAAATATTCACCAGATGTACAGAAGATTGTTGACCGCGGTGTATTAAAGGTTGGAGTTAAGAATGCTGTTATCGGTTTTGGTTATCAAGATCCATTGACAAAAGAATACTCCGGACTTGAAATATCATTAGCTCAAAAAATCGCAGATAAACTTGGTGTAAAGGTTGAGTTTACTGCTGTAACTGCTGCTACTCGTACTGAATTACTGGATTCAGGTGATATTGATTGCGTACTTGCAACCTTTACAATAACTGATGAAAGAAAAAAGAGCTGGGACTTCTCAACACCTTACTTTACGGACTATGTTACCGTTTTGGTTGAAAACTCCTCAGGAATTAAGACTCTTACAGATTTAGCGAATAAGAAGGTTGGTGTTTCCTCCGGTTCAACTTCTGCAAAAGCACTTGTTAAAGCGATGATTGAAGCTAAAGTAATAAGCGGAGACAAGTTTAAGGAAGATACCTTTGATCCTGCAACCTGGACCACCGGTGTTTCCTTCCACCAGTATGATGATTATCCAACAATATCTACTGCGCTGAGTGCTAAGGAAATAGATGCTTTCTGCGTGGATAAATCCATTCTTGCAGTATACCATACTGATAGCAGATCATATATTCAAGATAAGTTCTCACCACAAAATTATGGTGTAGCTACTAAAAAAGGCTCCGGTTTATCACCCTTTGTTGAAGAATTGATTACAGGATGGTTAGCAGACGGAACTATCAAAGGATTAATCACAGATAACAAGTTAGAATAAGCATTTTATTAATATGAATTAGCTACAAGGCTTCGCCTAGTGCGAAGCCTTTTTAATTAATAGTCAATAGCGCTAATTAAGCTCAGTGGAGATTAATTAGAAGTTATTGGCGTACTGATATAACGGGAGGAAATGGTATGGAGGGTTTATTTTCTATAGCTGCATGGGAAAAAGTGTGGATATTCCGTTCCACCTTTCTGCTGGGATTATATAATACTGGTAGAATGGCATTGTTTGCTTTGCTATTATCTATGGTACTCGGAATACTGTTTGGATTGATGGCTACCAGTGGAAAGAAATATTTGGAGGGAGTAAGCCGTGTTTATGTGGAACTGATACAGAACACACCGCTTATTCTTCAGTTGTGTTTCCTGTATTACGCTCTGGCATTTTCAGAAAATAGCCTGGGAATAATAATTACCGGTACCATTTCTCTTGGTGTCTATCACGGAGCCTATATGTCTGAAGTTGTCCGGGCTGGAATAGGTTCTATCCCAAAGGGGCAATTTGAGGCCGCAGATTCACAAGGGTTTAATTATGTAGGGAAGATGTATCATATTATTTTACCCCAAAGTATTAAGATCATACTTCCTCCAATGGTTAACCAGGTTGTTAATTTGGTTAAAAACACTTCCTGTCTGTACATAATCGGAGGTGCTGATCTTATATCTCTGACTTACAGCTTTGTAACAGGTGCCACAACGGGTGGAGCTTATGCACCTGCATACCTGGTAAGCGGGCTTCTGTTCTTTGTTGTTTGCTTTCCGCTTTCAACCCTTGCAAGCATGTGGGAAAATTCTCTGAAAAAGAGAGAGTTAAAAACGGTTGATGCAAGAAATACTTTGACAGAGGGGATGGTGGCTGAAAATGAGTACATTGGATAATAGTTTATCCATACTAAAAAATCCGGCAGTCCTTAGCTACATTTTAAAAGGAGTTGCCTTTACACTTATAATATCTGTTGTTGCTGTTGGAATCGGCCTACTCTTAGGCTCCATCCTTGCACTTGTCAGGAATTACTGCAGCAATAAAGGCTATAGGGTATTCAAAGGGTTGGCTGTGGCTTATATTGAGATTTTCAGAAACACGCCTTTGCTGTTGTGGGTATTTATCTGTCTGGTATTCTTCCCGGTCCCGGAATTTCTGTCTAAACAAATGTTCGGCTTGACTTCGGTAGAGGCAAAACTATTGTTTAAAGGTGCAATGGCTCTGATTTTATTCACTTCCTCAGTTATTGCTGAGATTGTGCGGGGTGGCTTGAACTCAGTGGCACATGGACAGTTCGAAGCTGGGCATTCCCAGGGCTTTAATACTGTTCAGATTATGATCTATATTGTATTACCCCAAGCTTACAGGAATATAATTCCTACCTTACTCAGTCAGGTAATCACAACTATTAAGGACTCTTCTTATCTGGCCAATATCGCAGTTATCGAACTGATGTCCAGGGTAAAAACCTTGCTAAGTGCGGCAAACAGATACAATGGCACCGGTTCGGTTAATGTTTCGGATGTATTTGTTCTGTTTGGCTTTGCAGCCATTATTTACTTTATTATTAACTTTACACTGTCTTCTCTGGTCAGATATATTCAAAAGCATCCTCGGATTCCTAAGACTGCAACCCGCGGGTCTTAGTGGAGGTTGGCTGATAGAAATCGCTAATTGAAGAAATGAGTTTGAGCGAATACTTTGAAAACGCCCATGGCCAATAAACCTCCTTTATTCGCCTTTAAACGGATATGGGAGCAGACAAATTCTATAACTATTTGTGGCAGCTAAGTGGCTAATGGAGGTTAATATATTGCCTTGTTCATTAATTTAGATAAGCCACTAAAAAGGAGGTTTACCTTATGGATAATTATGTTGTTACAATATCAAGACAATTTGCCAGCTTTGGACGATCAATCGCTCAAAAGCTGTCTCAGGAGCTGAAGGTGGAGTTCTATGACAGAGATATCGTTGAAGCCACAGCAAAGAGGATGGGGCAGCCCATACCGGTAATCAGCAATGAGGAGGAAAATGCAAATTCTGCTTTCTTCACGAGAAAATACCCCTTGGGTATGGGTGTCGCAAACATTCAGGATGAAATATTTAGTGTTCAGACAAATATCATCCGGGATTTTGCCCAAAGAGAATCCTGCATCATC
>JAEZIV010000394.1 GCA_023436515.1 Bacillota bacterium | reverse complement strand
TCCCCCGTCATCCAGGCCCTGCCCTTGTGACGTTTTAGAATTCGCTGACAAATAGATAAGCCCACACCCGACCCCTCGAATTCCTTCGAAGAATGAAGTCGCTGAAATACCTGAAAAAGTCTGGAGGAGTAGGCCATATCAAAACCAACACCGTTATCATTTATACAAAAAATATAATCCCTCTCGTATTCTATGTATGATATCCGTATTATAGCTGTTTTTCGTGGTAAGGTGTACTTTAAGGAATTAGAGAGTATATTTGTAAACAGGATTCGAAGCATAATGCTGTCGCCGGTAATTTCAGGCAGTTTCGGTAAAACAAGCTCTACAGTTCTTTCCGGCTGTGTCATATAAAGCTCATCATAAACACTTTTAATCATAGTATTCAGATTCACTGGCTCAAGCTTCATCTCCATTTCGCACATACGGGAGAACTCCAGAAGATGCTCTATTATATTTATCAGCTCAGTGGATTTTCCGTGTATATTGGAAATAAGAGTATTACCCTCGCTTCCAAGCTTATCGTAATAATCAGCAGAGAGAAACTCAATGAGCTTCCTTATTGATAAAAGAGGAGCTTTAAGGTCATGAGCGATGGAATAACAAAAGCTGTCCAGCTCCCTGTTGGACAAGTAGAGGGATTCGGTCTGTTCCATAAGCTTTATGTGGGTGCTTACTCTTGAAAGCAGCTCGGTGCTGTTGAAGGGCTTTGTCACATAGTCCTGAGCGCCAGACTCAAAGCCCTTTTTTATACTTTCCTCATCATCACTGGAGGTTAGAAAAATAATAGGAATGTTTTTTAAGTGTTCGGTTTGCTTAATTATTTTACACAGCTCGAAGCCATCCATTTCAGGCATAAAAATATCGAGAAGGATTAAATCCGGCTTTTGTTTTTCAAGGAGCTTAAGGGCCGAGGAGCCCTTTGTTGCAACTCTCACCTTGTAATTGTTCAGCTTTAAGACCACCATAGCCATTTCTAACTGGGTAGGAGTATCATCAACAATCAGAATTTCATTTTTTCTTATTGAATTATTATTGCTGATCTGGGGATACATTGCTCATCCTTCCGAAAATATGTATTTAATAGCTCATAAAATATTTTACAATATTAGCAACTAATAGTCGATAAAAATTCTAGTAAAAAAAATGGTTTGCTTTTTTGATTTTGGATTATATAATTTATATTAGAGACGGCAAGGGCGCCAGGTCATTAATAAAATGACTTGAGCGCTTTTTTCTTTTGCTTTTAATTCCTTTTAAAGGGGAGGTGTTTGCTTGAAAGCTCAAATATCACTTAAACAATCAACTATAAGCAGTCTTATACTTGGAATATTTTTTTTAATAGCTGTGCTTCTTATTGGGAGTATTGTTTATATGCGCTCAAGCATTCAAACAGAACAAGCTGCCGAACGAAGAAGAACGGAGTTCAAGCAACTGGGTATTGATCTTGCCGACGCTTCTGATTATCTCACTGATGAGGCTAGAAAATATGCAATAACCACAGATATTATTCACCTCCATAGGTACTGGGAGGAGATAAATAATACGCAAACTCGTGATAAGGTGATTCTCAAATTAAAGGAGCTGGAGTCTTCGGAGGAGGAACTGGAGTTACTGGCACAGGCAAAAAAACATTCAGATGCACTTGTAAACACTGAAAGGCGTTCCATGAGGCTGGTGCTGGAGGCTTTACAGGTTCAGGTTAAGGATATGGTTCCAGAGGTTGCCTCCTACAGTCTAGACAGCCAGGACAGGGCTCTTCGGAGCTCAGAAAAGCTCAATAAGGCAAGAGAAATAATGTTTGATTCTCAGTATGACTCAGATAAAAGAGATATAATGAATCCCATTGCCAAATTCCAAAGGGTTATGAATGACCGTTTAGAAAGTGAGCTGCAAGCAGCGAGAAACGCAACCTCCAAGGCTGCCGTTATGCAAATAGTTTTAGCCTTGATCATAATATGCTCAATAGCTGTTCTTATCGGAACCCTGTTCAAATACGTAACATATCCGGTAAATAGATATACAAGGCGGTTGAGAGGGTTTTCCTTTGAGGATGATCAATTCATTCTGACTCCCGAGGGAACACTGGAATTGCAGCAGCTTGCAAACACCTTTAATGAACTATATATTTCCTTTCACGAGGAGCTCAGAAAAAGAAGAGAGGCTGAAGATATAATGCGAGCTGCCAAGGAGGAGGCAGAGCATGCTAACAATGCAAAGAGTGAATTTCTCGCAAGTATGTCACATGAGATAAGGACACCGCTTAATACAATAATTGGTTATCAGTATCTGTTAAATGAAACCTGTCTGGAGGAAAGACAAAAAGAATACTGTGATAAAATCGGTATGGTAGCAGACAATTTGTTAGGTTTGATTAATGGTATTTTGGATTTCTCAAAGATTGAGGCCGGTAAAATGGTACTTGAGAATGTTGAATTTGATATTGTAAAAACTGTACGGGACATATATGGAATGCTGGGAGTGGAGGCGGCAAAAAAGGGGCTAAAGCTGGAGCTTGGCATCAATGAAAATATTCCCAGAATCCTATTGGGGGATGTTATCAGGGTTAAGCAGGTTTTGCTCAACCTGTTGGTCAATGCCATAAAGTTCACAGAGCAGGGAGCTATTTACATGTTCCTTGATTTTATTGCTGAAAATCAGGAGTCCATATATGTTTATATAAGGGTGGAGGATACCGGAATCGGAATCTCCAAGGAGCAGTTGGAAACAATATTTGACCACTTTACTCAGGCAGATGCATCAATTACCAGAAAATATGGTGGTACGGGGCTGGGACTTGCAATTTGCCGACGGATAGCAGAGCTGATGCAGGGGTCTATTACTGCTGAAAGTCAACTCGGCAGGGGCTCCACCTTTATGTTCAAGGCGTTGTTTTCGGTTGCTGCAGATAAGGTGTGTCTTAAAGAGGAATATGATAAAAAAACAATTGATGAAGCTTTCATTAACAGAAAAATATTGCTGGTTGAGGACAATGAAATAAACCTGGCTATGACTAAAGAAATTCTCGAGGCAATGGGCTTCAGCACCTATACTGCCGCATGTGGAAAAGCTGCTATTGAACTTGCAGGCTGTAATAGGTTTGATGTAATTCTCATGGATATTCGGATGCCCGACATGGACGGCTATGAAACTACCAGAAGAATAAGAGAGCTAGAAGCCGCAAAGGAGACAAAAATTATTGCTCTCACCGCTGATGCGGTCGAGGGTGTAGCAGATAAGGCCAGAGCCTCCGGGATGAATGGATTTCTCACAAAGCCTTTGTATCCTGCAAAGCTTTCCCGGGTGCTTAAAGGGTTTATGTCTGATGAGTACAACCAATGGGCTGGATCTGATGCCGATTATGATTGCGAATTAGAAATAGGAAATAACGGTACTGAGAGTGCTGCCTTTGAAAGAGGAGTGGAAAAGCTGGGTGGTGACCGACAACGGTATGCAAAAATACTGAAGCAGTTTGTAGAAGGGCATAGGGGAGATGGAGAGAAAATAAAGGAGTTATATTTGTCAAAAAACATATGGGAGCTCAACGAATTATTGCATAAGCTGAAGGGTATGACCGGAAATATGGGAGCCATTGAACTGTTTGAAGCCTGCAGGAGTCTTGAAGTTCTAATCGAAGCACAAAGTCCGCAACCTGTGATATTGGAAAGGATAAGCACCATTATTTATGGACTGGACTGCTTTTGCAAGGAGGCTATAGTGTTTATTGATGGAAACAAAATATTGGAGGAGGAATTGGATGAAGCCGATACCAATTTCTCTATTGTAATGAACAACCTAAAAGATTTTTTAGCTGTTGCAGATGCAGAGGCGAAGGAATACTTTGTGAAAAATAGCAGATTAATTGAGGAGAAGCTGGAAAAAGAGGCTTATTTACTGATCAGAAATTCAATTCTGGAGTTTGATTTTGAACTGGCAGAGCAATTGCTGACTACCATTTCTGTTAATGGTAATTAGCTGCTGTGTATTCTAACAGGGGGAGGTGGATATATGTACAAGGTACTTATCGTTGATGACGATATTGCAACATTATATATGTTAAAACGCTTTAGACCTTGGGCTGAATATGGCTTTTCCATAGAGGGTGAGGCCTGTGACGGGAAAGAGGCCCTGCAAAAGCTTAATGACAATGTTTATCACCTAATAATTACAGATATAAAAATGCCTGGTATGGATGGTATTGAATTTATCCAAAAGCTTAGAAGTATAGGGAATGATACCTGTGTTATTTTTTTAAGCACACACAGTGATTTTCAATATGCAAAGCAGGGAATTACTTACGGTGTTTTCGAATATATGACAAAACCCCTTGAAGAAGAGGTACTAAGGAACATTCTGACCAGAGCCAAGGCGTTTATTGATCTTAGGCAGCAGCAGGAGGCCAGGCTAAATGGAGCTGAGGAGAGCCGTGAGGAGGAAAACGGGGTGTACTATCCCGTTGATCATGAAAAACAGCTTACAGCATATATTCTTAATAGTGACAGACAGCTTGAGGCAGCTACATATGAAGCCTTCGAGAAAATATGCAACCTATATGATTTCGATTCAGCAAAGGTAAGAATACTGGCTAACACAATGCTTTACAATATTGGTGAAAGAATTGATGAGAAAATTCCCTGGCTTAAGAAAATAGAGGGATCTCTTGGCTTAAACTATATAGAGGAAAATTTACCGATAGAGGCCATAGAATCCGGTTTTGTCTCCCAACTAACTGAAATCAGAGATAAAATTGAAAAATATCAACTAAACCATCCCGACAGTATTATCAGGAAAATATGCCGATGTGTGCTTGATAATATAGAGAATGAGATAAGTCTTGAATTTATAGCTGGTCAGGTACATATCAGCAGGGCATATGTGGGTAAGGTTTTCAAGCAAAAGGTAGAATGTAATTTTAATGACTATGTGACGAAGGTGAAAATGGAACATGCAAAATACCTTATTTTATCAGGTGACTACAAGAATTATGAAATCAGTGAGAAACTGGGCTATAAGAAGCCGGATTACTTCTCGTCCTTATTTAAAGCCTATACTGGATTAACCCCGATGGAATTTAAAAAATGCAATTTTTAAAAACTAAAAATGCATATTTGAGGGGTAAAATTACTTTTTTATGGTGTTTTATTATTTACTTTATAACTGTATTATTAATGTATAAGAAAACTAAATATTTTGAGTAGCTAAGGCGCTATAAGAAAGAAATTGTGTCAGACCATTTGTCTGCAGGATTTCATACTTATAGCGTTTTTTGATTAATCGGACCAAATATTATCAATAGCGATAGTAGGCTGGCAGCTGCTTAAAGTTTGGAAAATTGTACAGTTATGGCCATAAATTGTATTTAATTATCATTAAACTTAAAAAACTATGACAATGAAATCAAACCTGAAAGGTGGTCAAAATTATGAAAAACAAATGGTTAGCATTAGGCTTAAGTATATCAATAGCAATAGCAGCTTTACTGGGAGGTTGTGGTGCCTCAAATTCAGGAGCTTCCTCGGCATCCGGAGATTCTGCCAAAGCAGCCTCAGGAGACACAATAAAAGTAGGAATTCTTCATTCTCTGAGCGGTACAATGGCAATCAGTGAGGTTTCAGTTAAAGATGCTGAAATGATGGCTATTGAGGAAATCAATGCGGCAGGAGGGGTATTGGGAAAGCAGATCGAGCCTGTAATAGAGGATGGTGCCTCTGACTGGCCAAAGTTTGCAGAGAAAGCAAAAAAGCTTCTGCAAAATGACAAAGTAGCTACTGTATTCGGTTGCTGGACTTCAGCAAGCAGAAAGGCTGTATTGCCGGTTTTTGAAGAGAACAACGGACTCCTCTGGTATCCGGTTCAATATGAAGGAATGGAATCCTCGCCAAATATTTTCTATTCAGGTGCGGCTCCGAATCAGCAAATAGTACCTGCCGTAGAGTGGCTTCTGCAAAACAAGGGTAAAAAATTCTTCCTGCTTGGATCAGACTATGTTTTCCCGAGAACTGCCAATAAGATAATCAAAGCCCAGCTGGCAGCACAGGGCGGTGAGCTCATAGCAGAAGAGTATACTCCCCTTGGTCATACCGATTATAGTACAATCGTTAATAAAATAAAATCAGCAAAGCCTGATGTTGTGTTCAACACCCTCAATGGTGACAGCAATGTTGCTTTCTTCAAGGAATTGAAGGCATCCGGTATAACTCCTAAGGACCTTACAACCTGTTCAGTTAGTGTGGCTGAAGAAGAAATAAGAGGTATTGGAGCAGATAACATGGCAGGTCACCTGGTATCCTGGAATTATTATCAGACCACAGATACTCCTGAGAACAAGGTTTTTGTAGAAAAGTTTAAGGCAAAGTACGGTTCTGACAGAGTAACCGATGATCCAATTGAAGCAGCTTATATTAATGTATATCTATGGGCAGAGGCTGTTAAAAAGGCAGGTTCAACCGATGTTGCCAAGGTTAGGGAGGCGGCTAAGGGACTTGAATTTAAAGCACCTGAAGGAACAGTAAAAATTGAAGGAGAGAATCAGCACATCTGGAAGCCTGTTAGAATCGGTGAAGTACAACCAGATGGATTAATCAAGGAAATTTGGATTACTCCTGAAA
>JAEZIV010000372.1 GCA_023436515.1 Bacillota bacterium | reverse complement strand
TTCTATTTCCGTGTTAATAGACGGGCAATATATAGAAGCTTTGAATACCGATGTTGTATTAAGAGGCTCTGAAAATCAGAGCATTATTGTGTTAAACGTCGAGTACAAGCCATTTTACGAAAAATATCTTGAGACAGCCCATAATCAAATTCAGAACTTCACAACTTCTGATGGTGTGGTCTCAGTTGGCATACACAGGCGAGATTTCGCAAGAAAAATAGGGGTACGCATTAACTACATTGAAGGGAGTAAAAACAATGTCTGACTACATCCCAAAGTGGCACCGTGAATTAGGTATTTTTAGCAAGATAAAACCGTTGATAATGGTCGAGGGAAACGTCCTTGACGTATATCAATATCCTGTTGAAGGTGGAATATCCAAAGGTAGTATTCTCCGTTTGCCCGAATATTTACACTATTACTTCAAGGATATGGGTTATCAAACGGTTGTGTTTTTTGATAGTATGCAGGGCTTCTATAATTCCTGTGAAGACGGCAACCTTGAAGATTTTGCCAAGCTTACTGATAACAAACTCGAAGGAAAGTACCTTCGGGCAGAGTTTGGTGGAAAGGGAAGCTCAGCTGCCTCGATTGTACGAAAGGCTGTGGGGCAAAATACAAGAGCAACAGTAATAATTATGGCCCTTGCCTCACGTTACATTACCTCGCCGGATAATCTTGAGCAAGCTGAGGTGGATAGCTTTACAAATTTACTCCTCGCCTCTCTTGAAGGGAAGGATGTTCGAACAGAAGACAGCGGTGTTTTGAAAAACATCATAGTGATGATTGTAAATAAGGCTAACGATATTCCTGTATGGTTCTACCATGACAATCCAAATGTTAAGACCATAATGCTGGGATTGCCATCCCGGGAAGAACGAGAGCTTCTTGTAAAAGGTGAGAATTTCCCCAGCTTCTTTGCATCAGACGTCTACGAGGCTGACATGGTTTACTATAATCAGCATCCAGATGAGCTTGACAAGGTTCAAGACAAGTTCGTTGGGTTAACTGAGGGCTTCTGTTTCACCGAAATAAACGGTCTTCGCCGACTATGCAAAAATGAACGAATTCGGATCAGGCAAATGTCTTCAGTCATAGACCTCTATAAATACGGCATTAAGGAGAATCCTTGGGACAAAATCGATGAAAGTGAGCTGGCATCTGCCTTTGATCATTTTAAAAAGAGAGTTAAGGGTCAAGACTATGCCATAATAAAAACTCTTGATGTTATTAAGAGAGCTGTTACAGGAATGTCGGGACTTCAGCACTCTTCCCATACCAAACCCAAAGGCATCCTATTCTTTGCCGGACCCACAGGAACGGGTAAGACAGAAACAGCAAAAACTCTTGCTGAAAAACTGTTTGGAGACGAAAGCTGCTGCATACGGTTTGATATGAGTGAATATGGTCAAAGCCATAGTGACCAAAAGCTGCTGGGTGCGCCTCCCGGATATGTGGGATATGAAGCAGGAGGACAGCTGACTAATGCAGTAAAGGAGAATCCCTTCTCCATTCTGCTGTTTGACGAAATTGAGAAAGCGCACCCGTCTATACTGGATAAGTTTCTTCAGATACTTGAGGATGGACGAATGACCGATGGTCAAGGAAACACCGTATATTTTTCAGAGTGCATTATAGTCTTTACAAGTAATCTCGGTATTTATACCCACAACGAAATGGGTATTCGAGAGGCTAATGTTACTGAAAAGATGGAATATAACCAAGTTCAGACCAAAGTGCGTCAAGCAATTGAGAATTATTTTAAGCTGGAACTCGGGCGACCGGAAATTCTTAACAGGATAGGCGAAAACATTGTT
Organism: Bacillota bacterium; assembly: GCA_023436515.1. Taxonomy (GTDB): domain Bacteria; phylum Bacillota; class Clostridia; order Acetivibrionales; family DSM-1351; genus Ruminiclostridium. Next base: position 1,116 of record JAEZIV010000372.1, on the reverse strand, counting down.
GTCTTTGATTTTATAAGGCCAGATGTAGCCGAGTTAATTCTTGATGCTCAGCTAAAGAAAATTGTAAACAACCTTTCTAGCGAAAAAAGGCTTGAACTGATTATAGATCCTGTGGCTCGTGCCACCCTTCTTGAAAAGTCGTTGGGCAATCTCTCAAACGGTGCAAGAGGGATAGGAAATATAGTGGAAAGCTTACTCATCAACCCACTGTCTCGCTATTTGTTTGATAACGCTATAAAAGGTAATGAACAGATAACTATAAATGCTATAGATGCGGTAAATATCCCTTTTTCACTTGACTGTACTAGAGGTGAGCCATGAAGATTTTTGCTGCAGTACAATGTGGCATTGGGAAAGAGCAGTGTGAGGATACAGCTCTGGTGGGAGATTTACTCGTCTCTAGTGGCAGTGTAGAAGTTTCAACGGTTAAAGCTGAAACTGTTTGTGTCGCTGATGGTGTAGGAGGAAACGCGGGAGGTTATTTTGCCTCTGCCTTTGTCATTGAGCGGCTTAAGGGTATTTCTGGCACTGAATCTGACAAAATAAAACTGCTTCATATATTGAAGGGCATAAATGATGAGCTTTTACTTGAAGGAGCTGCAAATGGCTTTCCGACAGCCGCAACAACCCTGACCGGTATCTTTTGTACCGGAGATAAAGAACACCTTGTCCATATTGGTAATACACGGGCGTATGTACTTCAGGGAAAGTACCTCAAACAATTGACTACAGACCATACTGTATACAGCCGTTTGCTGAAAATGGGAAGAATTGATGAAGCATCACAAAGCAGAAAAAACGAGATAACAAACTGCTTTGGCGGGGGTAATGTATCTCTGCTTGAAAGTATTATTATTTCAGAAATGCAGGAATTCAGTACCCTATTGTTGACTTCGGATGGGGTCCATGACTACGTCAGCATAGACGAGTTGGAATATTTGATGACATCTAATATATTGAGTACCTGTACCTGTAGCGATATTATTAATGCAGCTATTGGAGCAGGATCAAAAGACGATATATCAGTTGTCATAGTTCAAAAATAGGAGGATTACTTATGGGGCTCAGACTGAGAATCGCCCAACCCACGCAACAGCAAGAACAGATGCGCAAGAT
>JAEZIV010000090.1 GCA_023436515.1 Bacillota bacterium | reverse complement strand
TAGGAAGTCTTACCAGAAGGATGTTCTTTTCAGGGTATCGGACATCAGATATATTAACGGTAAAAAAATTATTATATTAAAGGGTGTAAATGTCAGGTTAATTGCAGATGCAGAAGAGGATGATCTTTATATAAAAGAATAGGACAAGGATTATACAGCCTGGGATCTTTTAAGTCAATGTCACTTTGAATAGGAAATAATTGATCTCTTTGGTATTAAGCGTGGAAATATATTTTGCAAAATTTATCTAAAACCCCTTATTTTTGGGCTATATAGGCTCAAAAATCAAAAAAATGCTTGACATAGATGCAATACGCTTGTATAATATAATATTTTTGACAAGCAGAAACATTTATGCTATAATTAATTAAACTGATGATGAGGTGATAGCATGATTGATCGAGGAGAGCTTTTTCAAATAAAGAGAGACATTGAGGGTTGTATTGGTGAGAAGGTACAGCTTAGAGCTAACAAAGGCCGCAAGAAGTCATTTATAAGAGAAGGTGTTCTTGAAAATACTTATCCAAGTATTTTTGTAGTGAAATTCGAAAACGAGTATGATAATACCAGAAGGGTTTCATATAGCTACACTGATATATTGACAAAGGCAGTGGAATTAGTTGTATATAAGGATAACAAGAAAATTCAGGTATGCTAGACTTATTTATAACTCTCCAGCTTTGGAGTAAATGCGCTTTCTGAGAAAACTTAATAATATAATAAACCCTGACTTTTAAAGGGTTTACAAAAAAGGTCATTTTTTATAAGGGCCTTTTTTGTTTGTCTTTTTTTATTTCAGAATTTTTTTCGTTTTGTATTATTTCCCATACATGAGCAATAGTATTGTACTAATTGGAGTTTCTCAGGATGGCAAATCCAAATTTTATAAGTCATATTTTTTTTTGACGCCTAATATATATTACATAGCAGAATTATTGATTAACAGATTTTCATTTTGTGTTGAAGGATGTACTATTCAAAATAAGGGAGGATGGAGAAATGTCTCTGGAGTTGATAAAAGAGGCCTTTAGGGTGAATAATTTAATAGGTGAGGATACAATTCAGACAGTTATCGAAAATGATATTATTGTTCCGGATACAAAGCCGGATATTGCCAGAGTGCTTCTTCTAGACGGAGATGTTTTCGTGACTGGCTGCGATACAGCAACAGACAGGGTAGTGGCCTCTGGTTATGTTGTATGTAAAATTCTTTATATCTCCGATGACGAATCAAGAAGTGTCAAAAGCATTATAACCAATTTACCTTTTTCATATACGCTGGATATACCGGGCGTAAGAGGTGGAATGAAGTGCAGAAGTATAGGTATTTTGGAGCATATGGATTACAATCTTTTAAACGGAAGAAAGATAAACGTTAAGGCTATAGTGGGTGTAAACTGTAAAATACACGAGGAAAACGAGAAGGAATACTGTTCAGGAGTCATGGGGCTCGATGACATACAAATTCTTAAGGAGAATATGTCCCTAAACACATATGTTGGCAATAACAAGGTTAATTACGTAATTAAGGAGGACTTGGACTTACCCTCCGGTAAACCTGCCATTGCCGAAATACTGAGGAATGATGTAAAGGTAACTGGAAAGGACTTTAAAATATCTGATGGTAAGATAATAACAAAGGGTGAAATAGTAATAGCTACACTATACATTGCTGATGATGAAAACCGGAGTCTTCAGTCAGTGGAAAACGAGGTTGCCTTCACACAGTTTGTAGATCTTGATGGTGTTGATGAAGATACCTTGGTTGATGTGGATTACGACCTCATGGACTATAAGATTGAAGCAGTAGAGGATAGTGACGGGGACCTGAGGAATATCAGAGCAGAGGTAAACCTGAACATATATGTTGAGGGCAGCTGCAGCAGAAATGTGGAGGTACTCTGTGACGCATATAGTCCAAAATCAAGAATAATGCTTGAAAAGAGCGCCATTGACATGGATGAGAATTATTCAGAAAACAGAAGCCAGGTTGTTATAAAGGATTCAATTGACCTATCTGAGCTCTCAGAGGAGGTATCTGAGGTATTCAATGTTTTGAGCAGATATAGTATTTCAGAATGCAGACTCGAGGAGGATAAGGTCGTTGTTGAGGGTTCAGTGCAGAACAACATGCTTTACCTTGCAAATAATGAGGAACAGCCGGTATTTTGCTTCAAAAAAGACGTTCCCTTTAAGCAGGAGATAGCCGTAAAGGGAGCAAAAAGCAGTATGAAGCCGGAGATATCCCTGGAGATGGATCACTGCAGCTATAGTATGCTATCCTCCGGTCAGGTTGAGATAAGGGTAGTTTTAAGTATAAATACAAAGGTTCAATCCAAGAAGAAGCTTCCGGTTGTAAGTAAAGCCGTAGAAGGGCTTATGGATGACAAGAAAACACAATCCAGACCAAGTGTTGTAATATATATTACACAGCCCGGGGACAGCTTGTGGAAAATTGCAAAGAAATACGGAACAACTGTGGATACTTTGATGAAGGTAAATAACCTCAGCGAGAAGGACATTCTTATGGTGGGACAGCAAATACTTGTATTGAAGAGGGCCGTGTAAGAGATTATTTCCTGACTAACAAGATTATATAAAAGAGTATAGGACTGCAGCAAAACAAATCGGATGAGGATATGTTTTACTGCAGTCCTTTTTCCTTTTAGTTGCATTAAAGGCTCTTTATAGACTGTCGGAAATAATATAAATAATGTATTGATTTTCATATTAATCACTTATGTATAACTGGTCAAAGTATTATCATTATTGATTTTTATTGATAATAGAATGTATTTTGTATATAATGTACCTAAACCAAAGGATAAGGATGAGAATTGATGATTTCACTGAATGCTCATGCAAAGATTAATCTATCTTTGAATGTTTTAGGCAAGAGGGAAGATGGTTATCATACCCTACAAATGATAATGCAAACCATACAGTTACATGATACTATATCTATTCATCAAATTCCAGAAGGGGTTGAGATAAACTGTGATGCCCCCTATGTACCTAACAATAGTTCAAACATTGCATACAAAGCAGCAGAGGCCATGCTTTATAGCTTTGGCATAAAATCTGGTGTAAGAATAGACATACAAAAGCGAATACCTGTAGCTGCCGGTTTGGCGGGAGGAAGCACTGATGCTGCTGCTGTAATAAAAGGGATAAATGAACTTTTTAAACTGGGTATCGATCAAAAGGAACTAATGAAGCTTGGTAAGACAATAGGAGCGGATGTTCCGTATTGTATTATGGGAGGCACCGCATTGGCAGAAGGGATCGGGGAAGTGCTTACGCCGTTGCCGGACTTTGGGGGTGTAGCTGTTTTGCTGATTAAGCCAAGAGTAGGAGTATCAACGGCCTGGGTTTATAAAAACCTTGATCTGTCAAAGGTATCAGAAAGACCGGAAATTGATAAATTATTAACGGCTATTGGTGACAGAGATATAAGGACACTTTCCTCAGAGATGAAGAATGTACTTGAAAGTGTGACTGTTAACAAGTACCCCGTTATTGAAAAAATAAAAAAGGAATTGATAAGGCTTGGTGCTGCAGGCAGCATGATGAGTGGCAGCGGGCCAACAGTATTTGGCATTTTTGAGGATACTGAAAAAGCAAAATTCGCCTATGAAAGGCTGAAAGACGGTAAGGATGAGTGTATTTTGACTCAAACCGTGCAGGCAGGGACTCTAGGTTAACTGAGGAAATGGTGTGTTTTACCACGGATTTCAACATAAATACAAGTGTTAACAATTAAGTTTACAGGAGGATGTTATGGCAGGTAAATTATCAAAAATAAATTTAAATGATTACAAACCCCTAAGAGAGGTAATATTTAATACCCTAAGAGAGGCTATAATTATCGGAGAGCTCAGGCCAGGAGAAAGGCTTATGGAGGTTCAGCTGGCTGAAAAGATGGGAGTGAGCAGAACACCGGTTAGAGAGGCTATCAGAAAGCTTGAGCTTGAAGGGCTGGTCGACATGATCCCCAGAAAGGGAGCCCATGTGGCAGAACTTTCAGTAAAGGATATCATGGATGTTCTTGAGGTGCGTGCATCATTGGATGGGCTTGCAACTGCATTGGCAGCTGAAAGAATAACCGATGATGAGCTAAAGGAGCTGAAGCATATCAACACCCAGTTTTCTACATACATTGAGAAGGAAAACCTCAATGGCTCGATAAAAAAGGATGTTGAATTTCATGATGTTATTTATAAGGCATCACGTAATGATAAGCTTATTACCATATTAAATAACCTGAGAGAGCAGGTTCAAAGGTTTAGGGTTATTTATCTCAAGGATTACAGCAGTCCAAAGAACCTTATCAAGGAGCACAATGATATATTTGAGGCT
>JAEZIV010000361.1 GCA_023436515.1 Bacillota bacterium | reverse complement strand
CTTGAGAGGTGTATGGAACAAAGCTTCCATAATCCTTATGAAAATCCTCGGTCTTCGAAAAGAAAAGGCCTACCGAAATCATCTGGCATGTAATCAGTACACAGTATTAATCTGTGAATTCTACTTAAAAATACCATATGCCTTATTTACATCCTGGACATAAATAATACCATTTCCGGGTTCATCAATTTTTAGTTTCTCTCTTATTACTGCTATTATTGACTCTGTCATTCCTACTTCTGAGAGTATGATTGCAATTTCCTTTTCCGGTTCAACATCCATGGAAAACAATTTACTTGTTTCGTGGATTCCTGAACCTCTTCCATTAACAATGGTACCTCCAATGGATCCCACGGTAGTTGCTGCCTCTATAGCATCCTCGGCTTTTCCTTTATCAACAATGATTGTTATTACTTGATACATTGTTTTATCTTCACCTCTCTCAACTTTTACATTATCGCATCTACATTTTCTTGTTCCCACTGTAGCATTTATGGATGTTGTAAATGCAATACCGTGGTTCGGCTTATCCAACTTATATTCAAGACTAACTATATCCAATACTCGATATGCAGTTTCTTTGTCTGCCACCATGTATACAATTTCCTTACCTACGTCGGAAAGGCCTAATTAGTCCCATATTCGGTTATGTGCAGTGCCCCTTGCTAATGCTATAGTTCCGCCCAAAATTCCATGCTTCTTGAAGGTCTTTAATACCTTACTACCCGTTCCAGAATTAACAATTACACATATTAACTCCATCTCCATTATATCTGAATTACTATCCATTATTCTCTAAGCCTCCTTTCCTAGACTTAATTTTAAATATCAACCCTAATATTTGTAGTGCTATTAATGGTGTCATTGCAACCATGGCTATTGTTCCGAATCCATCGATTAATACATTTGCTCCTTCAACTGCCTCTGCCGCTCCCTGTGTGTAAGCCAATATAAATGTAGCCGTCATTGGCCCTGACGCAACTCCTCCTGAGTCAAAGGCAATACCAACGAATAGTTTTGGTGCAAAATAGGTTAATGCTATAGATATTATATATCCTGGAAGAAGATATTGCCATAGTTGTAACTCAGGAATTAGTATTCTTATCACAGATAATGCAACTGCCATACCAACACCTATTGCCAATGCAATCATAACAACACTTCTCTTTACATATCCACTAGTAACACCCTCTATTTGATGTGTCAAAACATAAACTGCCGGTTCAGCGAGTATTGTAACTAAGCCCAATATGAAACCAACAATTATTACATACATTTTATTTTCTAACATAGCTATGCTATGCCCAATGACAGTTCCTACGTCCATAAATCCGGCATTTACCCCAACTAAGAATATGACCAGGCCTATAAAGGTAAAGAGTATTCCGAATAATATCTTTCTTACCTCTCTCCTTGGCAAATCAAAGGGCTTTTTATGAAAAATAAGAAATAGTATCAATATAGGGAGTAATGCTATAAATATTTCAGGTCCTACTTTAACAAACTCATGAATAAAGGGAGAAATAACAGAGCCGGATATCCCAACATCTTCAAGGCTCCCCGTAACTTCCTCGGTCTTTGATATAATACTCATTATCATTACCGATATAATTGCTCCCGTTGATGCAATGGCTACTAATCCGAAACTATCTTTTTCCGATGCTTTACTATCTTTTTTCAGCTTTGAAACACCCATTGCCAGTGCCAGAATGAAGGGTACAGTCAAGGCTCCGGTTGTCGCACCCGAGGCATCAAAGGATATTGCCAAAAACTCTGGAGTGGTCATAAAAGCAAGTATAAAAATGATACCATATGCTATAGTTAATACCTTGTATAGCGGAAAGTTGTAAACAATTCTGCAAAGACCTACAGCAAGCATGGTTGCTATTCCTATAGATACTATCACAACAATACTTCCTTTTGAAATTAACCCCGACGAAACTGAATCAACCTGACCAGCTAAAATGTGAAGATCCGGTTCTGCAACCGATATAATAAAACCTAGGATCAAGCCTGAAATGGCTACAATCCACAATTTATTTGTCTTGGCCAGCGCTCCTCCCATATTATTACCGATTGGGGTAATTCCAATATCTACTCCAATCAGAAATATTGTTAATCCGATTATTAGAAATGATGCACCTATCAAAAACCTTATTAATACAGGTGTTTCAAGTGGGGTTAACGTAAAATTCAATATTAACACAATAATGGTAATTGGAATAACGGATAATAAGACTTCTTTTAGTTTTGATAATAATACACTCAAATGTTTTCCATCCTTTCTTATTATTTTACTAATTATCTACGTATCTTTCTACAACAGGCAATTCGTGTATTTAATTAAATATGACTTGATATCTTATACAGTACCAGATGAGATGATATTTGATCCGTTGCATATAAATGATCTTATTTTTATCCTTTAAATTTTTCGTCTTTCTTGCTGATATATACCACTTCTTTCGATATTTAGAGTCTAAATAATACTTTAGCAATCCATCTACATGAGATTTTGACAGCCTTGGGTTGCTAGCAGTATTGGCTCAATCATCTCTTTTTAGGGTATAATCCCCACAAAGGTTAAAACAGTTTATTTCTTATATATTTATCACTGAAATTCATTTCGAATCACCCTAAATCAGATAATAGCTCACTCTTGTTAAAAATTGAGAAATGTAAATTCTGCTTCTTTGTCAGAATTTATTTGTGTTATTACATATTTAAGTTTATACCTTTCATTCATAAAATATGTAATGTGTAGGACTTAATTTCACAGCCCTAGGTACACGGGCAGGCAGTTTATTTATATGCTGTATAAGATAATGTTCCCCTTTCCTCCGGATAAAAATATGCTCCATTTATTTATGTCAACTTCTTTGCTCACCTCTTAAGCTGTTCATAAACTATTATTATTATACTTTATACCCAAAAAGCTTACAACAAAATCTATGCTTTCATTTGTTAATTATTTATTAAGCATTTGCTATATCATATGCTTACATATTGTTACCATTCCACTATTTCTAATTTTTCAAGAGAACACCCATTGTAATCAATAGACATTTTCTTCATAAGTATTTGCTTTGACAATACTACACATAACCCTGCCTAAGTCTACATAATCACACTTGTACATGTATCCATATAGGGTACTGATAAGCACCTTGCAAACTCTTTGATTGAATGATGTATCTGACTAAGCATTTCATCTGTAACAATAACACCAGGCTCCCACCACAAATTTACCAAAAAAACTTCTTGCTTCATCTATAGAAATCTCTGTTTCCCTTTTTATACAGCCTCCACAAAGATCAATTTCCTACCATTCTCCATCAATAATAGGCACTACTATGGTGTAAATCACCTTTCTGAACCCAATCCAACTAACTTAATGTAATGGGGTAATTAGTAAATACTATTCAAATGTTAGAAAGAAACCTATCAATTTCTTTTGTTTACATACCAAACATCAACCTCTTCCTTCCTGGGTGCTTCAAAAATAGAATTGAGCTTTTTAAGCAAGCCTTCATCGACAAAATAGTCTGATGTCTTGCCTGCCAATACTGCTTCATTCCGAGAATTTATATTTTGATACCATTCATCTATTGAAATATCAATATAATGCCACTCATATAATATCGATTGCTTTTTATAATACTCAGTTACCCTTTCCCGTTCCTCTTTGCTCCAAAAACCCCAATCAAGTATTACATTACTTCCTGCAATAACAATTTCTGAAGCTTTTTTATGAAGATATCTCTTAATATCCTTTGATACTTCATCATACCTTTCTCCAAGTTGATGATGAAAGAGCTCACTTTCTATTTCATCACAGGATAAAATTACTGCATTATAATCATTAACAATTTTTTTAGAATAATGAGTTTTTCCACTGCAAATTTTTCCACAGATTAAAATCACTTTTGCCATTTATACCACTCCTGATTGTATGCAAACTTAAACTATTATAATGTATACTATCAATAAATTTCCATGTAATCAACTACAGGATTGACTATGACAGCCTCGCCAACTCTAAATTAAAATTATATACAAAAAACTACTCGAGGTTTTCATTTCATGGCTCAAGCTCCAAATTTATTTGACTATTTTTAAAAACGAGAATGGCTGGAATACAAAGTGCAAGAACATTAAAGAGGTCGATATATAAGAGGTGAATATAACAGGTATGAGAAATGGGATAAGCACTTATTGCCCATCCCATTTCAAAAGTATGTTACCTACTTATTTATTACGCTCGATAATATGTACAGATTATTATGAAAGAGCTAATTATTTTATAATTAAGTATAGAATGGTATTATTTTTTCTTAAATCCATAAACTGTTGAACTCCAATAGGCATTTTGTCCATTAAAAAAGTATTTGAAACCAGCTACAAATTCATTAAAGGACTGCATATATTCTTTGCCCGTATGAGGATCCATATACCAAATATAATTTACACCATTACGTGTATCGTAAGCACAAATTACAACAGAGTGACCAACTGTTGAATTTCGAAATGATAGGTGAGCAAATATTGGCCTACCTGCATTAATTTCCTCCTTTACCTTTGCAAAGGTGAGATAACTGGTACTAGTAATACTACTATAACCAAAATCAGCAAATGCCTTTGCAACCTGCCAATCTGATGCATAGGCGTCAGGTAAGTACGGGCCCATTATATCCCTTACAACAGTTGTTTGGTCAATATTAGCATTTAAGGGTCCTCGAAAAATTGATTCACAGCATGCAGCCCAGCACCAATTCGAGTTTATCTGCTTAACCCCAACAACATTCACCGATGTGGCGGCAGCAGATGCGTTTTGTGAAATCACCATTACTGAAAGTAAGGCCAAAATCAACACTCTTAATTTTAGTAACCTTTTTTTTTGCAAAATAACCCCTCCTGTCTCATGTAAAAATCTTTAGCAAATTATCACGAGCTTGATTCTACTTGTCCAAGCTAACAAGGAGCCTCTGTATCACAATACCATTTATAGGTATATATTATTATATTTATCGTTATTTGTAAAGCATTGGCATTACTGGTTGTATTTAGTTTATGACTATTTCACCCTTTAAATAAATAATTGTATAAAAAACCTATAAATTTCCATAGTTTACATACCAAACATCAACCTCTTCCTCTGGGTGCTTCAAAAACAGAATTGAGCTTCTTAAACAAGCCCTCATCGACAAAATAGTCTGATGTCTTGCCTGAGACAAGTAAACCCCAAACGCATGCGCTTGAGGGTCTTGAAGTGGCTTTCGCAGAAAGACACTATTACTCTTACTATAGTTCCAAATGTGATGAAATCAACATTTTTGAACAGTTGTAACGTACCAGTGTATTACTGGTAATATTCACAGAAAACATCAAAGTTCTATTTTATTTAATTTTATTGACCAATTTATAATATCCCCAATACAAAAAAGAATTTTTCTTCCTTGCTTCTTCAGTTCTTTTACAATGTTTTTGGTTTCGGTAGGGAAGGGGCGAAAGCCCTTCCATTTTTATGTCTTCCGTAACACCTCAAACCCCTGATTTCATTGGTTTCCAAGCCGTTTAAAATGACTTATATAAGACGCCCTGTTCAGTGATTTTGCCCTTTGTGTCATACTTGTGTCATACTGACATGATTTTGGACGTTTTTAAACGAAGGGAGAAAAAGAAAAACCCTTGAAAACACAAGGGTTTTCAGGGTTTTTGATTTTAAACTTCTTATCTCTTTGAGAACTGTGGAGCTCTTCTTGCTTTCTTGAGACCGTATTTCTTTCTTTCCTTCATTCTTGGGTCTCTTGTTAAGAAGCCTGCCTTCTTAAGAGCTGGTCTGAGTTCTTCATCAGCCTTTAAGAGAGCTCTTGCTATACCGTGTCTGATTGCGCCGGCTTGACCGGTGAAACCTCCGCCGATAACCTTGCATATAACATCAAACTTTGTCAATGTATCTGTGAGGGTTAATGGTTGCTTAACTATAACCTTCAAAGTATCCAATCCAAAGTAGTCATCCAATGTTCTGTCATTAATAAGAACCTTTCCTTCTCCAGGAACAAGTCTTACTCTTGCTACTGATTTCTTTCTAAGTCCTGTACCATAGTAGTATACTTTAGCCATTATTTTGTCCTCCCTCCATTATATATTCAAATCAAGTACTTCAGGTTTTTGAGCCTGATGGTCGTGTTCAGAACCTGCGTATACTTTGAGTTTTCTGAACATCTGTCTTCCAAGACTGTTCTTTGGAAGCATTCCCTTAACAGCTAATTCAATAGCTCTCTCAGGATGCTTTGCCATCAAGTGTCTGTACTTGATTTCCTTCATTCCGCCCGGATGAAGAGAGTGATGTCTGTAAAGCTTCTGATCCAGTTTATTACCGGTAAGAAGAACTTTTTCTGCGTTGAGTACGATTACATGATCGCCAGTATCAACATGAGGTGTGAATATTGGCTTATTTTTTCCTCTGAGAATAGCTGCAACTTCACTTGCTAATCTTCCAAGAGGTTTACCTTCTGCATCAACAACGTACCATTTTCTTTCAACTTCTTGCGGCTTTGCCATGAAAGTTTTCATTTCTTAATACTACCTCCTTAAAATCTATAAACTGTCTATGTCAAACAGTGTTTACCGTATACGTGACGGGTTCAACTTTTAACCGATACTAAGTCTCACTATATATAAACGAAATTGGTATTTACATTTATACTGACTTTGGACACTAGAACATTTTAATACACACATTTAACAATGTCAAGTATAAAATCCCGAGAATTTAATTTACCTCTCATTATCTCTCGAATTATCTCGATATATCTCCTTATCTCTCATATAATCGTTTTTCATTTCACATTTTACATTTGCTATAAAAGAGGAGTAATCCAGAGTAAATTCCACCTTAACGGACGTAAATTACATTAGTCTGTATGGAGTTTTTTTGCTGACCAGCTACCTCCTTATTCAATTAATAGAATATTTCCATAAGATACAGCCCTTGAGCCGGAGCTGTTTTTCCGGCCCTTGTACGATCAAGCCCGCTTATAATCCCGGGAATATCGCTTTCCTTGAGCTTTCCCATTCCCACATATATCAGTGTACCTGCAATAATCCTCACCATGTTATACAAAAAACCATTACCGTTTACCTCAAGCTCAATAAGCTGAGTTTCCCTTTTACTAACGCTCATACTGTATATAGTCCGGACAGTACTGCGGACCTGTCCTCCCGTAGCCTGAAAAGCAGCAAAATCATACTCCCCGACAAAATGCACCGCAGCCTTCTTCATCTCTTCAAAGTCCAGCTCCGGCCTAACATGACATGCCCTGTTCCTCATAATGGCGGATTTGTGGGCTGAATTATGTATAAGATATCTGTACCTCTTCCCCTTTGCAGAATATCGTGAGTGAAAATCCGCCTCCACCTCTTCCGACCTCTGAATCACTATATCCGCCGGCAGCAGATTATTCAATGCATATGAGAACTTCTCCCCGGGAATTGCTGACTCTGTAAAGAAATGTGCAACCTGACCGTAGGCATGAACACCTACATCCGTTCTGCTGCAGCCAATCACTCCGGTTTTAGCTCCACAAAGCTTCCCTAAAGCCCTTTCCACACACTCCTGTACAGTTACTGCGTTCTTCTGAACCTGCCAGCCATGGTAGTTTGTTCCGTCATATTCAATGGTTAATTTTATATTTCGCATATAGACACCTGCATCTTCCCTACCAAGCCATATTTTGCATTAAAATTACCCAAGTCATAAAAACCACAGTTAACCCGGTGGATATAACATCATAC
>JAEZIV010000360.1 GCA_023436515.1 Bacillota bacterium | reverse complement strand
GGCTCCGAGAAACTCGATCTCTTTTCCATCCCAGGTCTTGTAGTATTTTCCCATTAGCTGGTAGCCACCGCAAATACACAGAAAAACCTTGTTCCCGGCAATTGCGGCTTTTATTTCACCGGCCTTTTCATTTAGAACATCAGCCTGGATAATCTCCTGCTCATAGTCCTGTCCACCGCCCAGAAAAACAATATCATACTTTGCAGCATCAAAGGCATCTCCGATTGTTATGTTTGTAATCTCTGTGGTAACTCCATGCCACTGAGCTCGTCTTTGCAATGCAAGTATATTTCCTCTGTCCCCGTATGTATTTAGCAGGTCGGGGTATAAATGGCAAATATTTAAGTTATACATGCTATTTCCAAAACTCCTTTAGATTGTACTTTTTCTTAAGTATTCGGCGGATATCCAGCATGGCAGTATAGGTAGGTAATATATATAAGCATCCGCCCGCTGGTGTTTCCTCAAGTCCACGTTCCAAGAGGAGCTGATATTCTTTTATGATTCTTATTTTCCTTGTATCAACTCCACTATATTTTAGCCTGACAGCCATATCCTCTCCACGAACACCAGAGGTGAACAGGCAGTTGATTTTGTCAGAAGCTGTATTAAGCTGCTCAAAATCCACATCCCACAACCAGGAAATATCTGTACCATCAGCAAGATTATCATTAATCAAAAAGGCTATGTTCAGCTTCATTTGGTCAAGTGTAAGGAAATTCAAAACTTGATTGAAGCCTGTTGGGTTTTTAACAAGTATTAGTTTAATGGTCTTGTCGCCCACATTTATTGTTTCCATTCTACCAAAGCCGCACTCAAAGGATTGCAGTGCAGCCTTGACAGTATCTGCTCCGAAGCCGAGGGAAAGACCGCAGGCTGCAGCTGCCATTGCGTTGTAAACGTTGTAAAGGCCGGGGAGGTTTATTCTGGTGGAATAAACCTGTTCCACTTCCGACAGTGGTGGAGACAGCCTCCAACCGATAGCAGAATGACTGCTTCCGGCTTCCTCGAGATCAATACATTCCAGATGAGCGGCTGGTCTTTTATAGCCACAGCTGGGGCAGCTGAAACCACCTAGATGCCCGTATATATGATTTGAATACTCATATTTGCTCTTGCAGCGAATACAGAACATGGCGTCGGTATTTATATCCTGAGGATTGCTTTGAACTACATCGTCTGAGACTCCGTAGTAAAGAACCTTTTTATCAGTATTCAAGCCGAGAGACGCACACATGGAGTCATCGGCATTTAATATTAGGGTTGTTGTGCTGTCGATTCTATCAAGTCCTGACTTAACAGCATTTAACGTCGAATATAGCTCCCCATATCTGTCCAACTGATCTCGGAAAAAATTTGTGACTACTACAGCCTTTGGTTGGAGGTGACGCGTCACCTGATTGAAGGCAGCTTCATCACTTTCTATAAGTGCAACCTTGTGCTTGGGCTTTCCGGTGAGGGTTACTGCCTGGATAAATATTGTGGTTATACCACTCAACAGATTTGCTCCGGATTTATTTGTTATGTAGTTTATATTGTTTTTCTTCAGAATCTCTTCCAGAATTCTGGTTGTTGTTGTCTTGCCGTTTGTTCCGGTAACCATAATGATATCAAAGTTTTTAGCCAGTGAGCGAAGAATACCGGGATATATTTTAAAGGCCAGCTTTCCCGGCAGGGTAGTGCCTCCCCTTCTAAAAAGTCGTAAGGCCTTAATTGTCAGCTTTGATACCAAAACAGCTATAAATTGTCTTATACTCATAGAAACTCCTGGATATTATTGTTAATCAATTGTTAATTACTTTTACATTTCCCGCATATTGATTATGCCATTCACATTATAACACTTCACGGGGTAAAGCATAAATAAAATTTTATATATAGTATTAACATATTTATTTATTCTTATATGCTCCATAAAAGCATGAATATTTGATGGGCAATACATTTTATGGTATAATTACTCTGACGTTGGCAAAAGGATAACACACCCGGGTGGCTGTGAAATAGGCCCAAGACCAATAGATTTACATCTTAAGGCATTAAGAAGCCTTGGTGCAAAAATCAACGACACCAATGGAGGTTATATAACCTGTGAAACCGACGGGTTAAAGGGCTGCGATATATATCTGGACTATCCGAGTGTTGGAGCTACGGAAAACGCAATGATAGCTGCTGTTTATGCACAGGGTGATACAATAATCAGAAATGCAGCAAAAGAGCCTGAAATAGTTGATTTACAGAATTTCCTCCAGAAAATCGGTGCTAGGGTAACCGGAGCTGGATCGAGCTTAATAAGGATTAAAGGATTTGATAAAAAATTCAACAATGTTGAATATGATGTAATTCCTGATAGAATAATTACTGGTACATATATGGTTGCATCAGCTATAACGGGTGGAAATGTTGTAATCAGGAATATCATTCCAGAGCACTTAATATCCATAACATCAGTTCTTAGGGATATTGGCTGCCAAATCAATTTAAAGAGAAATGATTTGCAGGTTATATCCTCGGGACCTAAGCTTGAAGCTGTAGAAATTATAAGAACACTGCCTTATCCTGGATTCCCAACGGATATGCAAGCTCAGATTATGGCTTTACTGGCTATGTGTAAAGGAACGAGTATTATTATTGAAACTATATTCGAAAGCAGATATAAGCACGTTGATGAGCTGCTGAAGATGGGAGCAAACATCAGAATAGATGGCCGAATGGCTGTGATTAAAGGTGTAAACAAGCTCTACGGTGCGCAGGTGGTAGCAAGGGATCTCAGAGGAGGGGCAGCCTTAGTTTTAGCAGGTCTGACCGCCGATGGTGAAACCAGTATTACCGGACTTGAACATATTGACAGAGGCTATTACAAAATAGAAGAAAAATTGTCGGCCTTAGGGGCAGATATTATAAGGAATTAGTAAATGAGAAAGTCTCAGAAACCTACAAGTGATAAAAAGAAAAATATACATAGGAAAAGACGCTTAAGAGCTAGAAAAATAATGCGCTTTCTACTTTTTGTGTTGATAATGACCGGTATAATCATATTTGCTCAATCGTCCTATTTTATCGTAGAGAAAATCGATGTACAGGGCAACAAAAAATACACAAATAGTGAAATCATTTTAAAAACTGGCCTTGTTCCGGGAAAAAATATTTTCAATATGCTGGGAGAAAAACCAAAGAACTTATTAGCCTTTAGGTTCCAGGACCTGGAACAGGAGGTTTACCAATCCATGCCATATGTAAAGACTGTTAGTATAAGGCCGGCCTTACCAGCAACCATTAGAATAAAAGTTCAGGAAAGAACACCCTATGCAATTCTTGACAATAAGGGGCAAAACCTCCTTATAGATCGAGAAGGCTATGTTTTGGAGGTGCTTGACAATAAGTCCGAGCAGTTGAAAAGCTTTTTCAAAATAACCGGTATGTCATATGATGGTTTTAAGGTGGGACAAGCCGTCAACTTTAAAGACAACGGCTCATTGACAGATTTACTAGCCTTTTGTGACGTATTATCGAAAAGTGACAGGGACTCAAAAACTAAGCTTTACAAGCAAGTCAAAATAATTGATTTATCTGATATTTACGGGATTTCTGTAAATTTTGACAATAGAATTATAGTAAAATTCGGTGATCTTGAGGAAGCAGACTATCAGATAGGTGTTTTTAGATATTTGCTTGAGAATAAAATAGACAAAAAGCAGGAAGGCACTCTGGATTTTACCAAAGGCAGTAATCCGTATTTTGTACCAAAAAGCTAGGGCATGAAAGTTTTTAAATAAAGAAGTACATTATAAACAAAAGAAAGGACATTGACCATGATACCAATTTTTGGCCTGATTCTGGGAATTCTTATAGGTTTGTTTATTCCTATAACAATTCCATCAGAGTATTTTACATACGTGGCAGTAGCAATACTTGCAGCGCTGGATTCAGTTTTTGGAGGAATAGTTGCTACTATTAACAAAAAGTTCGAGTTGAGAATCTTTTTATCGGGCTTTTTCGGAAATGCACTCCTTGCTGCTGGGTTGGCATATATTGGAGATAAGCTGGGAATCCAGATCTATCTGGCGGCAATCTTCGCATTTGGTAACAGACTCTTTTTAAACTTTGCTTTAATTAGAAGATATCTATTGAATAAATTAGTCAAAAAAGATAATATAATAAAAGAGGATTAATTGGCATATTTGAGGGTTTCTTGATACATAGTTTAGGGGGGCAGTTTTGTGTCTGATATTATTGTGGGAATAGATATTGGTACTACAAAAGTTTGTACTGTAATTGGAAACGCTGACAACAAAGGTGAAGTCGAAATTTTGGGCAAAGGCATAGATAGCTGTTCCGGTATTAAGAAGGGGATAATTGTTGACATAGATGCTACCTCAAACTCCATTAGGAACTCAGTTAGAAAAGCTGAGACACAGGCTGAGATGAAGGTAGTGTCTGCGTATGTAAATATTTCAGGTCTGCATGTCGATATAATAAATCATAAGACATATATAAACATAGTTACCGAATCAAAGGAAATTTCCAAGCATGATGTGGAGAAGCTGCTATATTCTGCGGGAAACCTTACTATTGCAGAGGATTGCGAAATTATTGATGTTGTACCAAGACAGTTTATAGTAGATGGCTATGATGGCATTAATGATCCTGTTGGCATGAAGGGAACAAGGTTAGAAGGGGATTTTGATGTTGTAATAGGCAAAATAATTTCTGTACAGAATATTGTCAAAAGCATGGAGAAGGCCGGAATTCGTGTGGATGGACTTATAGCTGAAGGCTTTGCAGCAGGGGAATGCCTGCTTCTTCCTGATGAGAAGGATATGGGAGTTATCCTCATTGATATCGGCGGAGGAACAACAGAGTTAAGTGTATTCAAGGACGAGAAGCTTGTCATGAATAAGTGCCTTCCGGTTGGAGGGGATCACATAACCAGCGATCTCTCTATTGCTTTGAAAATGACATATGCAGAGTCGGAAAAAATAAAAAGGCAATTCCAGCTGGCACTAACATCCTTGATAAAGCACGATCAGGAGATTTCTGTTAGTGATTTAAGTGAGAGCTTTAAAAAGAATATAAAGGTATCTGATGCTATAGAGGTCATAGAGGCCAGAGTTCATGAAATATTCAGTCTATGCAAGGACCTTGTTGATAAAAGCTGTCCAGGCAACTACGGGGCTGGAGTGGTTCTTTCCGGAAATGGTATAGCAGCACTGGATGGGGCTATGCAGATAGCATATGAAATTTTTGACATCCCGGTTAGAGTGGCTTCTTCAAAAATTAAAAATATTTCGACCTTGGAATATTGTACTGCTGCGGGTATGGTCAGATATATTGCAAAGCAGGAAAAGGAAGCCAGTACTATTAGTATAAAAAGCCTTCCAAAAACTAATAAGAAGGAAAAGGAAAGAACATATTTAAAAAAAGTAATCAATTTTTTAAAGGAATTTTTTTATTAGGCAATATACGATTGAACTTGCCTAATTTATTTTTATAATATATTATTATTAGTGTGTATTTTTATAACTTATTTTAGAGTTTATCCTAAAATTAATATATGAGCTTTACAATTTTGGTCTAATTTACCAATGCTGAAGGGGGATTTTACTTTGCTAGATTTTGAGATTGATATGGATCATTTTGCCCAGATAAAGGTTGTTGGATGTGGAGGCGGTGGAAACAACGCTGTAAACAGGATGATTGATGCAGGACTTCGTGGTGTTGATTTTATAGCTATAAACACTGACAAACAGGCTTTGTTTTTGTCCAAGGCCAATACCAAGATTCAAATTGGTGATAAGCTTACAAAGGGTCTTGGAGCTGGTGCAAACCCTGATATTGGTGAAAAAGCGGCAAATGAAAGCAGAGATGAAATCGCACAGGCTATAAAAGGTGCCGATATGGTTTTTGTAACTGCAGGAATGGGAGGCGGAACCGGAACGGGAGCTGCTCCTGTTGTAGCTCAGCTCGCAAGAGAGATGGGAATACTGACAGTTGCTGTTGTAACAAAACCTTTTATGTTTGAGAGCAGAACACGTATGCAGCATGCTGAAAGAGGAATTGAGAATCTTAAGAATTCAGTTGATTCACTTGTTACAATTCCAAATGACAGACTCCTTCAGGTAGTTGAGAAGCGTACTACAATGGTCGAGGCATTCAGGATGGCTGACGATGTGCTTCGTCAGGGTGTTCAGGGTATTTCGGATTTGATTGCAGTGCCTGGTCTTGTAAATCTGGACTTTGCCGATGTTAAGACTATTATGCTCAGTTCTGGCTTAGCTCATATGGGTATTGGAAGAGCTTCCGGTGAGAGCAGAGCTGAAGAAGCCGCAAAACAGGCTATTCATAGTCCTCTTCTTGAAACCTCAATAGAGGGAGCGAGAAGGGTTCTGGTTAATATTACAGGTGGTCCTGATTTGGGATTGTTTGAAGTTAATACCGCTGCAGAGCTTGTTCAAAAATCGGCTGATCCCGAAGCAAACATTATATTTGGTGCCGTTATTGATGATAACCTTAAGGATGAATTAATGATAACTGTTATTGCAACTGGCTTTGACAGCAGTCCGGTGCTCAAGAAATTTGATAAGCCTGCTGAAAAGCCCAAACAGGCAACTTCGGCTGTACCTGTTCATGACAGCAGCAGCTATGCAGCAGCTACAACTGAAAAGAGCAACTCAGTATCGGCATCATCAGATAACGAACTTGATATACCAACCTTTCTAAGAAGAAATAGGTTTAAATAATTACTGCGAATATGTGCTAAAGAGTCAGGGGAAGTGTTGAATTCTAATTAATTAGGATACAGCCCTTCCTTTTTTATTGTACTGGCATTCGAGCATGGTATTACCATTAAGATTATGCAGGAACACCTGTAACTGGTGTATATAATTAAGCTTATTAATTTTGATACAACTGACCCGAAATAGGAGGTTATCGATGTATAGTATACTCATAGTCGAGGATGATAGCAGAATCTCCTCTGAAATCAGTAAGCATTTAATGAAATGGGGCTACAGTGTTTACTGTGCAGAGGATTTTAACAATATAACTGCTGATTTTGTTAAAATTGAGCCTCAGTTGGTCCTGATGGATATTTCTCTACCATACTTTAACGGCTTCTATTGGTGTTCTGAAATAAGAAAGCTTTCCAAGGTGCCAATTATTTTTATCTCATCTGCAAATGACAACATGACCATAGTAATGGCAGTTAATATGGGTGGTGATGATTTCATCTCAAAGCCCTTTGACCTTGATGTATTAACAGTAAAGGTTCAGGCGGTATTAAGGCGCTCCTATGCATATAATGAGCAGACCTCTTATCAGGAGCATAATGGAGTGCTTTTTAACTCTTTGGATGGTACCTTGACCTATAATAAGCATAAGCTTGAGCTTACAAAGAATGAACAGCGAATAATCCAACTGCTCTATGAAAACATCGGCAAGATTGTTTCAAGGGAACAGATTATGAGGCGTTTATGGGATAATGATTGCTTCGTAGACGACAATACGCTGACTGTTAACATGACCAGATTGCGTAAAAAGCTGGAGGATGCAGGCGTTGATAATTTCATCCAGACGAAAAAAGGACTGGGCTATATACTTGGAGCTTAGCAGGAATTAACGTATATAAGGATAGGAGCGGAGTAATTTGGATAAAAGGTCTAAACCAAAGCTTTTTATTGTGTATTTGGTCGATAACATAAGAATTATTATTATGTTTATTCTTATGGAATTGATATTCTGTGCCGTTTGCGCCTTGTATCAGGCAGATAATTTCTTCAGGCTGCTTTACTCTGTTTATGTTTCACTTTTTATAGGCATCTGCTATATTGTATGGGATTTTTCCAAATACATTGTACGAGTTGATAAATTTAGTGAAGCCTTGGAAAATATCGAGAATGTTCTTAACATCCTTCCAACTCCAAATAACTCCTCTGAGAGGGATTATAATCACTTGATAGATAAGCTTTATAATGAAATGCAACAGCTGAGCTTTAGAGAAAACCTAAAAGATACTGAAATGAAAAATTATTACTCTATGTGGGCACATCAGATAAAAACACCTATTTCAGCTATGAGGCTTATGCTTCAGAGTAACGGTAGTGAGGTCAGTCCATACGCAATGGAGGAGGAGCTTTTTAAGGTTGAACAGTACGTTGAGATGGTGCTGCATTATCTTCGGCTTGAGAGCATCTCTTCTGATATGCTTTTGAGAGAGTATGAGCTGAGGGATATAGTGAATGCTGCAGTGAAGAAAAATGCTGTATTATTTATAAACAGCAAGCTGTCATTTAATATCAGGGAGTTCAGTCACATAGTACTAACTGATGAAAAGTGGTTGCTGTTTGTTATTGAACAGCTTATAACAAATGCCGTTAAGTATACACCCGAGGGGGGTATATCCATATATCTTGATCATAAAGAGGGCAATACCTGGCTAGCAATTGAAGATACAGGTATTGGAATCAGAGAAGAGGATCTTCCAAGGATTTTTGAAAAGGGTTTTACCGGATATAACGGGAGATTAAACAAAAAATCCACAGGAATTGGGCTATATCTCTGTAAGGTGGTTTTGGACAAGCTATCTCACAGGATAACGGTAGAATCCCAGCTTGGGAAGGGAACAAAGGTCTGTATTGATGTTTCAGAGAGAGAAAGCTTTCAAAAAGTATAGGACAGTGGCGTTCCTTACATATTTGTAAGGTTGCTAAATAAAATGTAAGCAAGTTCTATGGCAGACACCATCTAAATATTTCATAATAATAGCATAAGGAATAGATAAAATTGATTTTACTTCCCGACTGGGGAGAATTGGAGGATGTCATGTCACTTTTAGAGATTAAAAACCTTAAGAAAATATATACCTCTCGGTTTGGTGCCAATAAAGTCCAGGCTTTGGACAGTGTTTCCTTTTCAGTTGAAAAGGGAGAGTATGTTGCAATAATGGGTGAATCGGGTTCGGGAAAAACTACTTTGCTTAATATTCTGGCATCAATAGATAAGGCCACCAGCGGTCAGGTGCTTCTTGATGGCAGAGAGCTTTCAAGAATAAAGCAGGGGGAGCTGTCGGCCTTCAGAAGGGATAACTTGGGTTTTGTTTTTCAGGATTTTAACCTTCTTGATACACTATCACTTCAGGACAATATATTTTTGCCCCTGGTACTGTCAGGTCATTCCTTCGAGGAAATGAGGAAGAGACTCGAACCCCTTTCAAAGAAGCTGGGAATAGACCAACTGCTGCAGAAGTATCCCTATGAGGTTTCAGGCGGAGAAAAGCAGCGAGCTGCCGCGGCAAGAGCCCTTATTACCAACCCAAAGCTTGTGCTGGCAGATGAACCTACAGGTGCTCTGGACTCCAAGGCTTCAGCCAGATTGCTGAAGCTGTTTTCTGATATAAACACCGAAGGGCAGACCATACTTATGGTTACTCACAGCATACAAGCCGCGAGCCATGCCGGAAGAGTTCTTTTTATAAAGGATGGCTGTGTCTTCAATCAGATATACCGTGGAAATGCGACAAAGGAGGAAATGTTCAAAAAAATAGCAGACACAATGACAGTCCTACAGGCGGGAGGCGAGAGATATGAACAAGCTTAAGCTACTGCCAAGACTGGCTTTAAACGGAATCAGGAAAAACGGCTCCACATACTTCCCATATATGCTCTCGAGCATTTTCTCAGTTTTTATTTTCTTTGTGTTTTCTTCTATAGTATTTAATGATTTGATGAAATCACTGCCTCACCAGGCTTATTTATCAGTATTGATGGGTATTGGGCTGTTTTTATTGGGAGTTATACTGATTCCATTTATGCTTTACACAAATAGCTTTCTTATCAAAAGGCGTAAAATGGAGCTTGGACTTTATAGCATACTTGGTCTGGAAAAGAAGCATATTGGCGTAATGATGGTTTTTGAAACAGTATTCATTTTTGCTATTGTGCTTACCGGTGGAATAATCCTTGGTGTTGTGTTTTCAAAGCTTATGTTTCTGGTTTTGATGAACTTATCCGGGTTGCCTGTTACCACAGAGTTTTCTTTTAGCTTCAATGCTTTTAAGCTTACCGGCTTCTTCTTTCTGGGAGTTAATATTCTTAATCTTGTTGTAAACTTAATTCAAGTCTTTAAGTCAAATCCCAATGACTTAATGAAGGGATCTAAATCGGGAGAAAAGGAACCAAAACGTCTGTGGATAACAGCTGTGTTGGGGGTAGTATTACTTGGTATAGGGTATTCTATTGCAATTAACTCAGAAATTGGCTCTGAAATATTTGTAGATTTTCTTTTAGCCGTTTTACTTGTTGTACTTGGTACACATTTGTTTTTTACAGCAGGTGTAATAGCAGTTCTGAGAATACTTAAGAAAAAGAAAAGCTTCTACTACAGTAAGCTAAACTTTACTACTATATCCGGAATGCTTTACAGAATGAAAAAGAGTGCTGCCAGTCTGGCAAATATATGTATTTTCAGCACTATGACAATCATAACCCTCCTTTGTACAGTATCATTGTGGTTAGGTACCGGAGATATCTTGGATTTTCAATATCCCTTTGATTTTGAGATAAATTATAAAGCTACTCACTCTAAAAAAATAGAAGAATTGGATGCTAAAATATCTGAACTTAGTCAGCAAGAACAGGTTGGAGTGACTGATAAAATAAATTTACGCTATGTAAAGACCTCGGTTATCAAGGAATCAGATAAATTTAAAAAGCCTACAGGTAAAGAGAATATCTATGAGTTAAATTCATTAAAACTGATAACTTTGAATGTATTTAATGAATTGGAAAAAGGAAATACAACTCTTGAAAAGGACGAAATCCTGGTTTATTCTACAGGAAGGGATATGGGCTATAGCAGGGTTACTATTGGAGATACGGAGTATAAAGTAAAAAATGAACTCCAACAGACGGTGTTTGAACCAAAATCAGGTGTTGACAGCTTTGGAGCCGAAGATTTTATTATTGTAAAAGACGAAGCAGTCCGGGATAAAATACTGACAGAAACAGGAAATGAGGGGAAAGCAGGTGTATATTCAGTCAGGTTTAATATAGCGGGCCAAGAAGACAATATCAATTCCTTTGCAAAGCTAATGAGCAATTGGTTAAGTCATCAAAACGATGTTGAAGGCTCCAGAAATGGAATAACAGGAAGGGCTGAGACTGCCTCAATGAATGGGGGATTGTTGTTCCTGGGTATATTTTTCGGTATTGTTTTTAGTATGTGTCTCCTGCTTATTATGTATTATAAGCAGATTACCGAGGGCTATGATGATAGAGATAAATTCAGCATTATGCAAAAGGTAGGTATGAGTGACCGTGAGGTTAGAGGAACAATTAAACGTCAGATTTTATTGGTGTTTTTCCTCCCATTGGTATTTGCTATTCTTCATACATTGGCGGGATTTGGAATGGTTACACAATTACTTAGTACTCTTAATCTTTTTAGCAAAAACCTCATGATAAATGTGACAATTATAGTTTCTCTTGGCTTTATGCTATTATACGCTATCAGCTATGTTATTACCTCCAAAACCTACTATAAGCTTGTAAAGCAAATGAACTAGATAATATGAAAGAAAGCCTGAAATAAGCATTAATACCGCTTGTATCAGGTTTTTTTGTCATTCAATATTTCTTTTTCCACAGTTCTTTTGACAAACTTCTTTTGAGTAAGTATGTATAATAGTGAATGTGCAATAAGCAAGGACAGAAGCTAAAGGCTTAAAAAATAATTGTATAGTTAAGGCTTGTATGGACTGAAAAGGCATAAAAACACGGGGGCTTGAATAATAGTAAAGTATAGGATTATAAGTATTTTACTATTGTGTGAGGGATGAAAAGTGGAAATCTATCTCGATATACTTTTACTCGAAAACCTGGTAATAAATTACCTTATATTGTATGTTACATCAAAGTTCTTAAAACTAAGGGTAAGCTCGCTGCGGTTATTTGCAGGCTCAATTGTGGGAGCACTTTATGTAGTATTTATTATTTTGCAGCCGGGAATGAAGGTTTACTATACAACAGTTGCCAAAATACTGCTGTCCTTTTTTATAGTTGCTGTAACCTTCTCTCCTCGAAAGGTACTCCCCTTTTTAAAGACACTTGTCATTTTTTACGTGTCTACCTTCATTTTTGCCGGAGCAGCTCTTGCTTTTCTGTACTTTAACCAGCAAGGCGGTTTTGTAAGAAATGGTATCATATATGTATTTGGCCAGTCCAAGGGCAGTCTGATGTTTTTTGGGATTAGTACCGTTGGAATTATTGTGAAAATATTCATTGAGGTTATACAAAGCAGAATTACAAAGGAAAAGCTGCTTATCCCTGTCAGGATAGCCTTTGATAACAGAAGTATTAATTTGTCCGGTTTGGTGGATACCGGAAACTCCCTTAAGGACCCTCTTTCAAATCTGCCAGTTATGGTTGTTGAATTCAAAGCCTTGGAAGAGCTTTTACCTATGGAAATACGCAATATATTTGAAAATTCCAAGGAGGATGATCTAAACTGTATTACGGCAGCTATTTCTAAATCAAAATGGTTCTCAAGATTCAGACTGATTCCCTTTAGCTCATTGGGTAAGGAAAATGGAATGCTCCTTGGATTCAAGCCTGATTTCATAGAGGTTGGGGAAGAAGAGGAAAAAAGAGACATTAAAAATGTAATAGTTGGGATATACAACAGATCTTTATCTAAAAATGAAAAATACAAGGCATTACTTGGACCGGATTTGGTTGCTTGATAATGGGACATTAGATTAAACAGCTTTTGCTCTGTAAAGATTGTTCCATATTATTTACATTTTTGAAAGGGGACAGCAAATGAGATTAGTTACCAGATTAAAGATGTTTTTTCTTATTAAATATGAAAAGCTTCTTAGAAGACTGAATATTGGAGGGGTGTTTCCCGTTCACTATATTGGGGGAAGTGAAGCTTTACCGCCTCCCCTTACTTTGGATGAAGAAACCTATCTTTTACATAAGCTTGAAGAGAGTGATTATGGAGTTAAAAGCATTTTAATTGAGAGAAATCTTAGACTAGTAGTATATATAGCACGTAAATTTGAGAACACCGGTGTAGGAGTCGAGGACCTTATATCCATAGGGACCATTGGTCTTATTAAGGCTATAAACACCTTTAACCCGTCAAAAAATATAAAACTGGCTACCTATGCATCAAGATGCATTGAAAATGAAATACTAATGTACCTTAGGAGAAATAACAGAGTAAAAGCTGAAATTTCCATTGATGAGCCCCTCAATATTGACTGGGACGGCAATGAACTGCTCCTATCCGATATATTAGGTACTGAAAACGATATGATTCACAGAAGCATTGAGGATGAAGTTGACAAGGAGCTTCTCAACACAGCTATGAAAAAATTGTCCATACGTGAAAAGCGAATAATGGAATTGAGATTTGGCCTGACAAATGGTGTTGAAAAGACTCAGAAGGAAGTTGCTGATATGCTTGGGATTTCACAATCATATATATCACGGCTTGAAAAAAGAATTATAAGCAGGCTCAAAAAAGAGATCAGTCGAATGACATAATAATGTAATTGCTATAACCTAGAACAAATAACAGGAAACAAGTCGGAACCTGTAACGGGCAGTATGGCTGAAACGCCCTTAAATAGGCTTTTGTCAAGGCCTTTAATGAAAATATTTTGATCCTATTATCAGTATAAAAAGCACCTCCATGGCAATAATGATATTGACAAAGTTAACTACAAAATAAGCTTTGTTATTATAGCTCGGGAGGTTTTTATATGCTTATTAATAAGGTTGAAATATGTGGTGTTAATACTTCAAAGCTTCCTGTTTTAACAAACGATCAGAAAAAAGTACTGTTTGAAAGAATGCATAAGGGTGATAATTCCGCAAGGGAAGAATTTATAAAGGGTAATCTTAGATTGGTACTGAGTGTGATACAGCGCTTTAATAACAGAGGGGAATATGTTGATGACCTGTTTCAGGTGGGATGTATAGGATTAATCAAAGCTATAGATAATTTCGATGTAACGCAGAATGTAAAATTCTCAACCTATGCTGTTCCTATGATAATTGGTGAAATAAGAAGGTATTTAAGAGACAATAATTCCATCAGGGTCAGCAGATCTTTAAGGGATATAGCTTATAAAGCTTTACAGGCAAAGGAACGATTGACAACAAAAAACTCCAAGGAGCCGACAATTGCAGAGCTTGCTGCAGAGCTTCAACTACCGAAGGAGGATGTAGTTTTTGCACTTGACGCTATCCAGGATCCTATATCTCTGTTTGAATCTGTATATCACGATGGTGGAGATGCTATATTTGTAATGGATCAGGTC
>JAEZIV010000295.1 GCA_023436515.1 Bacillota bacterium | reverse complement strand
ACTTTAAGTTTATAGATAGTTTTCCGGGTAGAAAAATAATATCAAAGGGAAATCACGACTATTGGTGGACCACTGCTTCAAAACTCAATAAATACTTAGAGGCAAACGCACTAAGCACCATTTCCTTTATGCACAATAATGCGTATATTATTGAAGGTCTTGCTGTATGTGGAACCAGAGGATGGAAGCTCCCCGGAGAAGAGGATTTTAAGAGGGATGATGAAAAGATCTACAATCGAGAGATTGAGCGTCTCGAGCTATCAATAAAATCTGCGTTAAGCTATGAACACCATGAAAAGGTTGTGTTTATGCATTATCCCCCTGTAACAATAAAATGCAGAAGTTCAGGCTTTATTGATGTGATGAAAAAGTACGGTATTACTGAATGCTATTATGGGCATCTTCATGGAGAAGGAATTAAAGGAGCAATAGAAGGTGAGATTGATAATATAGTGCTGAAATTAATATCGGCTGACTATCTGAATTTTGTACCTGCTCCTGTCAAAATATAAACTAGGGGATATACTATAGAAAATAGTATCTAAAAGTTGACAGAACCCATATGTTATGGTTATATTGATTCTTGAAATATGCGGATAATATGTTATAATTGAATGGTTAATTTTTAAACAGTAATTTTTCTGATTTTTCAACTTAAGATTAGTAAAATAAGCATAAGCTCAATGGATAAAATTATACAAAAACTAAATACCGGGAGGAAGTTTATAAAAATGAAAGTTAACAAGTTTGAGGATGTTGAAAAGAATGTTGTACAACTTGAGATAGAAGTTGATGCAGCCAAATTTGAAGAAGGAATGGACCAGTCATTTAAGAAGAATGCAGCTAAGTTTAATGTTCCAGGCTTTAGAAAGGGTAAGGCACCAAGAAGTATCGTTGAACGTTACTATGGTGAACAGGCGTTGTATGACGACGCTATAAACATTGTATGCTCAGAAGCATATGATAAGGCAATAGAGGAGAAGGCTCTGCAACCTGTGGATAGACCTGAGATTGATATAATTCAAATTGGAAGCAAGCAAAATCTGATTTTTTCAGCAAAGGTTACAGTTAAGCCAGAGGTTGAATTAGGCGCATACATGGGCGTTGAAGTAACAAAGGCCGAAGCTGTTGTTACTGAGGATGATGTTGAAAAGGAATTCGACAAGGTAGTTGAAAAGAACTCACGTCTTGTTACAGTTACCGACAGGGCTATACAGTCAGGTGACACTGCAGTTATAGATTTTGAAGGCTTCATTGATGAAGTTCCTTTTGAAGGCGGAAAGGGTACTGATTACAGTCTTGTAATTGGTTCAGGAACCTTTATACCCGGTTTTGAAGATCAGCTGATCGGTAAGAATGTGGGTGAAGAGGTTGATGTAAACGTAAGCTTTCCTGAAGACTACGGCAAGGAGGAATTAAGTGGTAAGCCTGCTTTATTCAAGGTTGTAGTTAAGGAAATAAAGGTAAAAGAATTGCCTGTGGTGGATGATGAATTTGCTAAGGATATAAGCGAATTTGATACTATTGAAGAATATAAGAAGGATTTGAGAAATAAATTAGAAGAGACTGCAAAGAATAAGGCAGAGCGTGAAAATGAAGAGGCTGTTATTCATAAGGTAGCAGAAAATGCAACTGTTGATATTCCTAAGGTTATGATAGAAAAGCAGATTGATGCTATGGCAAGGGATTTTGATATGAGACTTCGTTACCAGGGTCTTGATTTACAGAGATACCTTGAGATTATGGGTATGGATTTTGAAGGCTTCAGGGGACAATTTGCCGGAAGGGCTGAAAATGAGGTTAGGGTTCAGCTGGTGGTTGAAAAGATTGCCGGTGTAGAAAATGTAACGGCTTCAGATGAGGAGCTTGATGAGGAAATCAAGAAAATGGCAGAAGCATACAAGCAGTCAGCCGAAGACCTCAAGAAATCCTTAACTCCTGAGGATCAAGAGTACGTCAAGAAGGATATTGCCTTCAGGAAAACTATTAAGCTGCTGGTTGAAAATGCAAAACTGGCTTAATAATAGTATATCCGGTACTTTTTAAGTATTGAATAGATACCAAGTTATCGATTCAATTCAGTGGGAAATGGGTAAAAATATATACATGGATTTTGTTCATATGTAATAACCGTTCAACCGAACGTAACCGATCGGGTAATAATAACATATATTAAATAAGGAGGTATGGTCATGAGTTTGGTACCTATGGTTGTTGAACAGACTAATCGTGGTGAGAGGTCCTATGATATTTTTTCAAGGCTTTTAAACGATAGAATAATAGTTTTAAGTGATGAGGTTAATGATGTTACTGCCAGTCTGGTTGTAGCACAGATGCTTTACCTTGAAGCACAAGATCCCGATAAGGATATACAGTTATATATAAACAGCCCTGGAGGAGCTGTACACTCCGGTTTTGCAATATATGATACAATGCAGTACGTTAAGTGCGATGTATCCACTATATGCATGGGTATGGCTGCAAGTATGGGTGCATTCCTGCTGGCTGCCGGAACCAAGGGGAAGCGTTTTGCTCTCCCTAACAGTGAGATCATGATACACCAGCCTCTTGGCGGTGCTAAAGGTCAGGCAACTGATATCAAGATTCATGCTGAAAATATTTTAAAGACGAAAGACAAGTTAAACAGGATTTTAAGCGAAAGAACAGGTCAGCCTCTTGAAAAGATAGAAAAAGATACTGACAGAGATTTCTTTATGTCAGCTGAGGAAGCAAAAGCCTACGGACTTGTTGATGACATTATGGTTAGAAGATAATAATAGAGGTGTGTAATGACCAGATATGATGAGAAGAAGCAGTTAAAATGCTCTTTTTGTGGTAAATCTCAGGAACAGGTAAAGCGACTGGTTGCAGGTCCTGGTGTTTATATTTGCGACGAGTGTATTGAGCTATGCTCTGAGATAATTGAAGAGGAATTTGAAGATACAAAAATTGATGCTGAAGTCAACGAGATACCAAAACCAAAAGAGATCAGAGAAATTCTAGATCAGTATGTTATTGGTCAGGATACAGCAAAGAGATCCCTTGCGGTAGCGGTTTACAACCATTACAAGAGAATAAACAGCGATGTCAGATCCTCTGATATAGAGCTTCAGAAGAGCAATATAGTGATGCTTGGACCAACAGGAAGTGGTAAAACCTTTCTTGCGCAAACTCTTGCAAGAATACTGAATGTTCCATTTGCCATTGCCGATGCGACTTCTCTCACTGAAGCCGGCTACGTTGGAGAGGATGTAGAAAACATTCTCTTAAGATTAATACAAGCCGCTGATTATGACATCGAAAAGGCTGAAAAGGGTATCATTTATATTGATGAAATTGATAAAATAGCCCGAAAATCAGAAAATCCTTCAATAACCAGAGATGTAAGCGGTGAAGGTGTTCAACAGGCCCTCTTGAAAATTTTGGAGGGAACTCTTGCATCTGTTCCTCCTCAGGGCGGAAGAAAGCACCCTCATCAGGAATTTATACAGATTGATACTACCAATATTTTGTTTATATGTGGTGGTGCCTTTGATGGTATTGATAAGATTATACAGAACAGAATAGGCAAAAAGTCTTTGGGCTTCGGGGCAAAAATAGAAAGCAACAAGGACAGAGATGTAGGAGAACTGTTAAAGGAAATCCTTCCTCAGGATTTGTTGAAATTCGGACTTATTCCAGAGTTTGTCGGAAGACTTCCTATTGTTGTTACCTTGCAGTCACTGGATAAGAATGCCCTGGTTCAGATACTTACAGAGCCTAAGAATGCACTTGTTAAGCAGTATCAGAAGCTTCTTGAAATGGATGATGT
>JAEZIV010000255.1 GCA_023436515.1 Bacillota bacterium | reverse complement strand
GCTCAAAGAATAAAAGATAATGTGAAAGAACAGCTGATTAGGAAGGAAAAGGTTATAGTTGTAGATGCTCCTATCCCGGTAAAAGAGGGTTTTATAGATGTTTGTGATAAGATTTGGACAATTGCTGCGGATAAGGAATTACGGATAAAAAGAATTATGGCTCGGAACAGTATGACCTATGATGAGGCAGTTGCAAGGATCAATTCCCAACTTGACGAGCAGGAGTATATAAAAATTGCCGATACTGTAATTGATAATAACTATGACCAAGCTCACTTGGAGGATAAGATTAAATTCCATTTGACAAGGCTGTTAGGGTGAATTTTGAAAAAAAGAAAAAAATCCGGTAAATTTAAAGTAATAGTAGTTTTATTTTTTCTCACACTTATTGTATTATTTTCAGTCTATGCTTTCAGATATGTCCTGAATTATTTATATCCCACAAGCTACTCTGAATACGTCATAAAGTATTCTAATGAGTATAATATAGATAAGTATCTTGTGTATTCAATGATAAAGGCGGAAAGCGGGTTTGACCCCAATGCAGTTTCCTATAGAGGTGCCAAGGGACTTATGCAGATTATGGACTGTACCGGTGATTGGGCCGCCGAGAAAATAGCTATAGAGGATTTTGTGACGGATAGGCTTATGGAGCCTGATGTAAATATACAAATTGGCTGCTGGTATATAGCCAGATTATTAAAGCAATATAATAATAACACAGAGGTTGCTCTTGCGGCATACAACGCTGGCAGCGGCAACGTTTCCAAATGGTTGCAGGATGATAGCAAAAGCAGGGACGGTCAGACCCTTGATGTGATTCCATTTGATGAAACAAAAAATTATGTAGCTAAAATAAAAAAATATTACAGCATGTACAAAAAGCTTTACGATGAACAGAAATAATGGTATTTTTATGTATATGATATTAACTTAATAAAATAGCGTGTTAGATTTCTCTGCTACACAGAGCAGCGGGATCTTATATTATAGCGCTGGAAATGGAGATAAAAATGAGTTCATTCCTTTTTGAAAGAGACTTGCTTTACCCTACAGATAATATTCTTGATCCGGGAATTATACACGCAAAGATTTTAAATCCTATTAATGATAAGATGCCTGTGGTTGTTGAGCCCAAGTCAAGTCACTCTGCAGCAAGCAACATTAATTCGGTGCTGGAGGTTTTGCAAAAGGATATATTTGACAGAATAAATATACGAATCTACGACAATACACAGATTTACATCATTCTGAATGATTTTGATAAGGAGTCCTATGGAGAAGCCAAAGCTCTCAAGGTAGTATTTAAAGGGATACAGGATTTTTCCTTGGAATGTATAAGTAGTGAGGAATATTCGACCATTTGTTAGCCATTTCATTTTACATAAAGATAACAATAAAAGCGGGAATGCCACCTAACGGCACTCCCGCTTTTATTGTGCGCCAAGCAAGGCGCAGTATTAAAACTTAAAGGTAAAGCTTATAGCACGTGCTGTTGAGCCTAAATACTTCGCTGTACCGCTTGTGCCACAAGCCTGAGCTCTTGCATCAGGCTCTCGAACTTCTCGGGTCTTAAGGACTGGGGGCCATCGCACAAAGCACAGGGAGGGTTCGGGTGAACTTCAATAATAAGTCCGTCAGCTCCTGTAGCTATAGCTCCTTTGGCGAGAGCAGGTACATATTTCCAATTACCGGTTGCGTGGCTGGGGTCCACCACTATAGGAAGGTGAGAAACCTCCTTTATAGCAGGTATGGCACTAAGGTCTAGTGTATTTCGGGTCATGGTTTCAAAGGTGCGGATGCCACGTTCGCAAAGAACTACATTATTATTACCCTCAGCAATTATATATTCTGCCGCCATCAGCCATTCTTCAATAGTGGCCGATAATCCTCGCTTTAATAGAACGGGCTTTTTGGTCATACCCACTTCACTAAGCAGTCTGAAGTTCTGCATATTCCTGGCACCAATCTGAAATATATCAGTATACATATTTACCAGTTCCACATCCCTTGTGTCCACAACTTCAGTTACCAGCTTAAGTCCGGTTGCTTCACGGCCTGCAACCATTATCTTCAAGCCATCCTCTTCAAGTCCCTGGAAGGCATAGGGAGAGCTTCTTGGCTTAAAAGCACCTCCTCTAAGGATTTTGGCACCTGCATTTTTAACATGCATTGCTGTTTCAACAAAATCCTTTTCATTTTCGATAGCACAGGGTCCTGCCATGACAACGATTTCGCTACCTCCAATTTTTACATCACCGACTTCAATTAAGGTAGGTGATTGTTGTAGTTCATTGCTGGCAAGCTTGTAAGGCTTCATTATTGGAACAAGAGTTTCCACCCCGGGCATTTGAGAAATGGAATGAATATTCAACAGCCTTTTATCACCGATTGCTCCTATTACTGTTTTGATATCTCCATATATGGGGTGTGTCTTAAACCCTAACTCAATAAGTCTGCCTTCGACATTTTCAATTTCCCTTTTTGATGCATTTTGGCGCATTACAATAATCATAAAAAACCTCCTAATAATTCATATTGTTTATTATTCCATAATTCAAAATAATCTAGATATACAAAAAAGCCCTCATCCCTATAAACAAGGGACGAGGACTTATAGTCCACGCGGTACCAC
Organism: Bacillota bacterium; assembly: GCA_023436515.1. Classification (GTDB taxonomy): domain Bacteria; phylum Bacillota; class Clostridia; order Acetivibrionales; family DSM-1351; genus Ruminiclostridium. Next base: position 618 of record JAEZIV010000255.1, on the reverse strand, counting down.
CCAAATTGGTTAAAAACCCGGCTCAGTATGTACGGGAAAGAAAAATTGCTATCCGATACACTCCTCCTGTAACGGGAAAGACCCGGTATGACCTACGAATAAAGTTCAATCATACTGTTCATGGGAGAACTCACAAATATACTATCCTGCAGTACTTCCACCATCTACTGCTCGCTTTGAAGACTCATACAATTTGTCAACTGATCTAACAAAATCAGTTTTCCCATTCATCACATTTTTACTACTAATTGTTTATTATTAACTATATTACATTCAGCCTTCTAATGTGTCAACTATTTTCTTAAAAATCTTGTGATTAACGAAAGTCTTGCTTCATTTTCAAAGGTATCATCAAGTGTCCCCAAGGAGTTAAAATCAGAATATTTCTCCTTCAAAGCAAGAGATAGCATATGATCGGTAAGTATTGGATTTTTTGGGAGCAGACTACCATGTGAGTAAGAACAGTATACATTATTGTATACTGCACCCTCGTATCCGTCTGTTCCATTATTTCCGTTGCCGGTCAAAATACGTCCAAGGGGTTTTATACCCTCACCAAGGTAAGTTCTGCCCGAATGATTTTCAAAGCCGACTATTCTTAGAGGACTTCCATTCTCC
>JAEZIV010000237.1 GCA_023436515.1 Bacillota bacterium | reverse complement strand
GGTATATACTGAGCTTTTTATACAATCACCAAAAAGCGACCATGGATTCATATCTGAATTCTTGAATTTTTTGAGCTCGATTTTTAGATTTTGAGTCATATTTTGCTTTAGCTTCTTACTTAACCTTGTCTCTCCACTTCTATAATATCTGAAGATAAATCCAACAGTCAGACATGCTGCAATATGGCAAATGTAAAGCAGATAACCTAATTTTGGCTGGTTGAACATACCTACAGCAACTGCACCCATTATAAATAGTGGTCCTGAGTTATTTGTAAAGGTAAGCAGTCTTTCTGCCTCAACTCTTGAAATGGTTTCCTGCTTTCTTAGCTCGGTTGTAATTGAAGCGCCTACGGGATAGCCACTTACTACCCCCATGGCCAGTGCAAAGGAACCACAGCCGGGAACGTTGAATAAAGGACGCATTACAGGTTCAAGAATAGTACCAAAAATGCTGACTATTCCCGATTTATTCAACAGCTGGGACGCTACAAAAAAAGGAAATAGTGATGGGAAAACAATTTCAAACCAGAGCTTGATTCCCTTTGACGCTGAACTAACAGCAATTTTGGGATAAATAATCAGTGCAGCTATGAATAATATTGCCATCAAGGGTAAAAGACTTCTAACAAAAAACATAAATAATCTTTTATTGTTGTTTACAAATACTACTGATGCAAAAAAAACGCAGGATGTTATGATAAATAGATTCAAACAGGCCTCCCAAGCCTTACTCAGGCTTTTTTTTACAAATGAGCTGTCACTGGGACATTCTTATAAAATATATACTTATGCTCAAGGGAATATTACCAAAACACAAAAAATAGAGGACTGTCACGCTAAACGCTGCCTTCTCCCAGTATAACAAGCTGTTCTGTTGCTCTTGTTTTATTGGAGAGAAGCAGATCGTTTTCGCGACAGCCCTCTTCAGAATCATTTTATACCTTCTATATTTAGTTTAAAGAACCTTTTGTGTCCAGCCGTAAGTATCTTCAACTTCACCGCATTGAATTCCGGTGATAGTTTCATATATCATTGAAGCAACAGGTCCGATTTTCCCGTCATTGACAAGAATTGACCTTCCATCCCAGTTAAATTCACCAATTGGTGATATAACCGCAGCAGTTCCAGTACCAAAGGCCTCATCCAATTTACCGGCAGCATGAGCATCATATAGCTCCTGAATAGAAATTCTGCGTTCTGTTACAGTTATGCCTGATTTTCTTAATAATTCTATGGTGGACATTCTGGTGATTCCAGGGAGGATAGAACCTTCAAGAGATGGAGTTATAACCTCTCCGTCAATTTTAAAGAAAACGTTCATTGTTCCAACCTCTTCTATATATTTCTTTTCTATTCCATCCAACCATAGTACCTGTGTATAGCCAGAGTGCTTTGCTTCAACCTGTGCTTTCAGACTTGAAGCATAGTTGGCAACTGTTTTTGCAAAGCCCAAACCGCCCTTTACAGCACGAACATAGTTGCTTTCAACATATATTTTAACAGGATTGATACCTTCCTTGTAGTAAGCTCCAACTGGTGAAAGAATTATAATAAACTTGTAGGTATCTGAAGGCCTTACACCCAAAAAGGGATCAGTCGCAATTATAAAAGGACGTATATAAAGTGAAGTTCCTGGAGCATCCGGTATCCAGTCAGCATCAACCTTGACAAGCTCCTTAATAGCTTGTACACCGTCGGGTACATTTATTGCGGGGATAACAAGGCGATCATTTGAAACATTTACCCTCTCCATATTTTTTTCTGGTCTGAATAGTAAAATTTCACCTTTTTGAGTCTTATATGCTTTCAAACCTTCAAAAATTGCCTGTCCATAATGGAGTACCATACATGCAGGATCCAGTTCAAGGGGAGCATACGGTACTATTCTGGGATCATGCCAGCCCTTGCCTTCTGTATAGTCCATGATAAACATATGATCGGTAAAAAATTGACCGAAACCTAGATTGTTCATATCGGGCTTTTGTTTAGGATTAATGGTTTTTGTAATAGAAATATTCATTATTTATATTACTCCCTTCAAGATATGTATTTATTAATTGTTGATTGTAGTCAGGAACAAATAAAACCTATTGCTCCAAAGAATGTTTCAATCAAAAGAAAAATTACAAGTTTTATTATGCTACTTTTCAATAGAAAAGTCTATAGAAAATTATCAATTTACCATGATAGCAAACTAAATAGTAGCATCCATTTACAATTATAGTAAGTTAGAAACCTACTTTTGGTTGTATAATAAAAATCATTAATAAAACGGTATAGATATGTTACTCATAGTTAAAATGTGGTATATTTTGCATATGTCAAAAAAATGTATTTCGGAGGTAATTATGAATCGAGATAGAATAAATCTAATAACCAGAACAGCGGTATTACTGGCAATAGTAGTTGTAGTTCAGATAGTAGGAAGAAGTATACCTAACAATAATTTTATTGTTGGCCCGCTGGTAAATCTGTGTCTTCTAGTTGCTGCCATGACTGCAGGACTTACAGGTGGTGTGACTATAGCTATACTCTCGCCCTTTACATCGCTCATAAACAATAATGCTCCTATTGCTACAGCCTTACTACCCTTTGCACCTGTTATAGCTTTGGCCAACGTGGCCTTCGTACTGATTTTTTACTTTTTATACAATAAGAATAAGTACATAGGTATAGGTGTAGGTGCCCTTGCCAAATTTGGACTCCTATTTGTTGGAATAAGAGTGTTCCTTAACATATTTGAGTACTCCAAGTTTACCAAAAAGCTTTTCGAGTTATTCAGCTGGCCTCAGCTTGTGACAGCACTTATTGGGGGAATTATAGCCATTCCGGTTATTTACAGTGTCAGAAAGGCATTAAAAATCGGAAAAGAGTAAGTTTGACAAGGTTTTGACTTAATAACCGCTGTCGGGAGTTTAACGAAAAAAACAATATGGAAACCAATATAAATTAAACCATCCAATAACGATAATTGGATGGTTTAATTTTTTTGATATTGGGTGTTTTGGTATTGTAATAAATAATATATAATACAATTGGATGATACCAATTGGAATATGAAAAATCAGTTTATGCAGGTTTTGTTATTTTCTGATTCTTCAAGGTATTGGAAACTCATTTAAGTGGCATTTAGTAATCATAATGGAGAACAAATATGAATATTTCGATTGAACGTGGTTCAAAGACACCCATATACCATCAAATTAAAAAGCAAATAGAAGGAATGATAAGCTCCGGAACTCTTCCACCGGGCTTCATACTTCCCCCTGAGAGAGTCTTAAGTGAAAGGCTGAAGGTCAACAGAAGTACCATCATCAGAGCATACCTGGAGTTGAAGTCCGAGGGCTTGGTTGAGTCTAGAATCGGAAGCGGAACGGTAGTACTTGCGCCTTTATCAAAGACCGGTATTCAGGAAAAAATGTACGTGCCGCCACTCAGGTGGAATCAGCTCGAGAGCAAAAGGGTCACAGGAAATAATGAACAGACCATAAACAATATTTTGTCCGTGTTCCAAAAGGAGAAGGTAATCTCCTTCGCCTCAGGTATTTCCTCAGAGGACTCCTATGACATGGAGCTTTTAATGAGACTTAAGGATGACCTCTTCAGAAAGTACAGGGAAAAGCTGTTTATGCCAACTCCGGTAGACGGATGTTCAGAGCTTAAGAACACCCTTAGGAACTATTTGCAGAATAAAAATATAAATGTTCCTGTGAAACAGCTAATGGTTACTTCCGGTTCACAGCAGGTGCTTGAGTTCTTTTCACGGATGCTGATTGATCCGGGGGATGTTGTTTTGGTGGAAGAACCAACATATATAGGCGCCATACAAGCCTTTGAAAGCTGTGATGCTAGATTGGTCAGTATTCCCATGGATGACGAAGGCATAAAGCTCGACATTCTCGAGAGCTGCTTGATAAAATACAGGCCCAAGTTTATATATACGCAGCCCAACTATCACAACCCTACAGGTAAGACAATGAGTCTTAACAGGAGAAAGGAGCTTCTAAAGCTTGCCTATTATTACAACATACCAATACTGGAGGATGATCCATATGGGGAGCTTTATTATGAAGGAGAACAGCTACCTGCTCTAAAGAGTCTGGATAGACATGATTATGTAACATATGTCAGTTCGGTATCAAAGACAATCTCCTTTAGCTTAAGAGTAGGCTTTGTTGCAGCTTCCGAAAACATAGTAAATAGGTTTATTAAGTTCAAGCAGATAACCGATATTCAGACTAGCACTCTCACACAGTTTATTGTTCACGAATTTATGTCTCAGGGCTATCTGGAAGCACATCTCGAAAAGCTTCGGAACAGGTATAAGGCTAAAAGGGACCTTATGATATCAGAGCTTAATAAATGTAAGCTTCAGGGGGTGAAAGTGCATACTCCCCGGGGGGGCTATTTTATATGGCTGGAGCTTCCTAATAATATCAGAATTAATGATTTGCTGAAGCTCTTGGGAGAAAAAGGAGTTATAGTAATGCCCGAGGATGTTTTTTATCCAAAATTCAGTATAGATAACAACTTTATTAGACTCAATTTCTCATACCCCTGTGAACAGGATATCAGAGACGGTGTGGCAAAACTGATTGATTGTATGACAAAATGTTCAAGAAATACTATACAGTCAGGTATCTCTGTTGAAGCTGTTTTAAATCCCTATTTATAAACTAATAAATATTAGTATTTTTGTCGGGCGTGTAAAATGTCCTTAGAGATTGGAGGTAGGTCAATATGTTTGCAAGGAGAACAGATTTTTTAAAAGCATCGGAAATAAGGGAATTATTAAAGCTATGTGATAATGCAGAGATAATATCCTTTGGTGGGGGATTGCCTGCAGAAGAGTCCTTTCCCGTTGAAGAAATGAAGGGAATATGTGAAGAAATATTTGCCGAGAATGGAGTACAATCCATGCAGTACGCTATTTCAGAGGGCCATTTGGGTTTGAGAAAAATAATTGTTAAGCTTATGGAGGAAAAGGGTGTTATTACAAACACAGATGACATTTTGATAACTTCAGGCTCACAGCAGGGGCTGGATCTCACCGGAAAGGTTTTTCTAGATGAGGGAGATACAATTCTTTGTGAGAGTCCTACCTATTTGTCGGCAATAAATGCTTTCAAGCCTTTTTATCCTAAGTTTGCAGAGGTTAGTATGGATGAGGATGGGCTTATTCCTGAGGAGCTTATGAGGCAAATTGAATTGAACAAAAATATTAAGTTCCTTTACACTATCCCCGACTATCAAAATCCAACGGGACGACGGATGAGTCTGGAGAGAAGAAAAGCTGTAATTGATATTGCAAACAGGTATAACCTTATTGTTATAGAGGATAGCCCCTATAGCGAATTATGCTTTGATAATAATAAGCTTCCTCCAATAAAGCATTTTGACACGGAGGGAAGAGTGGTGTTTCTGAGCACTTTTTCCAAAACCGTATGTCCCGGATATCGAATCGGCTGGGTGTGTGCATCTCAGGAAATTCTTAACAAGTACATTTTGCTTAAGCAGGGAACCGATCTTCACACAAATTTCTTTTCCCAAATGCAAATAGCTCGTTACTATGAAAAATATGATATTGCCCAGCATATTAAAAGTAACGCTGAGATTTACAAAAGAAGGAGGGACGCAATGGTCGAAACCATAAAAACTTACTTCCCTGAGGAAGTTCATTGTACAAGACCCGAAGGAGGTATGTTTCTGTGGGTTACGCTGCCCGAAGGTATAAATTCAAAGAAGCTTTTATTAAAGGCTATGAAGATGGGAGTTGCATTTGTTCAGGGGAGTGCATTTTACCCTAACGGTGGACATGAGAACACAATGAG
>JAEZIV010000110.1 GCA_023436515.1 Bacillota bacterium | reverse complement strand
CCTATAGATGGAGGGGACATATTGGAACAGTAAATGATGTGGGAGAGGGGCAGCGTTCTCAGGAGGAGTTTGACTACTGGATATCAAAATGCCCCATAAGGTGGTATACAAGCTATCTTTATGATATTGGGCTACTAGATGAAGAGACCGAGAATGCAATAATAACCGAGATTGACGAAATAGTTAAGAAGGCCTTTGAATTTGCTGTTAATTCACCTAAGCCCGACCCCAAGGAGCTGATGGATTTTGTTTATTCGAATTAGGAGGTTAAGCTAATGCCTTGGACGACAATTGAAGTTGAAAAACAGGATAAGTTTACTTTTGAGGATGATGCTCAGTCGGGAAGAGTCATATCTTATAAGGATGCAATATACGAAGCCTTGGACCAATCCATGTCCAGAGATCCCAGAGTGTTCATTATGGGAGAGGGAATTGATGATGTGGCCGGAGTTTTCGGCACCACAAAGGATCTCCATAAAAAATATGGCAGCCACAGGGTATTTGATACTCCCATAGCCGAAAATTCTCTGACAGGAATAGCTGCCGGGGCGGCAATGGCAGGCTTAAGGCCTGTTTTGATTCACGCTCGCATGGACTTTTTGCTGCTGTCCTTCGACCAACTGGTAAATCACGCCTCTAAATGGAGCTATATGACGGGGGGAGCTGTAAGAGTACCAATGGTGGTGAGAACCATAAGTGCCAGAGGATGGGGGTCCGGGGCACAGCATTCACAGTGCCTTCAGGGGATGCTTATGAATGTGCCGGGGCTCAAGATAGCCATGCCCGCAACAGCCTATGACGCAAAGGGACTGATGGTTTCCAGTATTATTGATAACAATCCCGTCCTCTTTGTTGAACACAGATGGCTGTACAAAACAATGGGAAAGGTCCCTGATAATCTGTTCTCCATACCCTTTGGAAAGGGTGTTGTCCGAAGAAAGGGCAGTGATGTGACCATAGTTGCACTCTCCTACATGGTAGTGGAGGCGTTAAAGGCTGCTCAAAGGCTGGAGTCTGAAAACATATCTGTGGAGGTTGTAGATCCCAGAACTATAAAGCCACTTGACGAGGATATCATATTAGAATCTATTTCAAAAACCGGCAGATTGATAATCTCCGATACAGGTCCAATAACAGGTGGAGCAGCCTCGGAAATAGCTGCAATAGTGGCCGAAAAAGGTATGGATTACCTAAAAAAGCCCCTTGTCAGGGCTTGCTGTCCTGACACGCCTACACCCACAAGTGATGTACTTGAGAAGGCCTATTATCCGGATTCGGAGACCCTCTGCAAGGCTGTGAGGGAGCTGGTGAAATAAGAGAGGAGGAAGCTGCTTTGGACAAATATATTGAGCAGGATTGTAGAGAGTATCTGGGCCGTATCGATTTGTCGCCACTGAAGGGAAGGAGGGTGCTTGTAACCGGAGCAAACGGCCTGATTGGGACTTATTTGATATATATGCTGCACCTATCCAATATTGAAAATGGTACAGGAATCAACCTTGAGGCTGTCAGTAAAAGTCCGCCCAATAAGGCTCTGGAGAATATTTTCAGCAAGGCCTACAGCTTTCAGGCAGTAGATTTGAACAGCCCTGCTGCTCTTGACCGGCTGCAAAAGGCAGATTTTATTATTCACGGGGCTACCTATGCGCAGCCGGGTAGATTCCTGAGAAATTATCTGGATACCATGCATCTGAATACCGTAGTAACCGAAGGGCTCCTCAGGAAGGCAAAGGCTGATAAAGCCGGCTTTCTGTTTATGAGCTCCTCAGAAATTTATGGTGAGCCTGATGCCCTGAATATTCCCACCCCTGAGGCTTTTCCCGGGCTGTGCTCTCCGGTTAATATCAGAGCCATATACTCAGAGTCAAAAAGGATGGGAGAGACTCTTTGCTTGGCATACAGAGATTTTGAGCAGGTTGACGCAAAAATTGCAAGGATTTCCATGACCTATGGACCCGGAGTCAGCTCAGGTGATGAACGTGTGCTGGCCCAGTTTATCAGGCAGGCCCTCAGCAACAGGGAAATAATTATGTTAGACAGCGGCAGTAAGGTCAGAACCTTCTGCTATATTGCAGATTGCGCTTTGATGCTGCTAAACATTATGCTGTACGGCACCGAGCTGGTTTACAACGTCGGCGGAAGGGAGAGCATCACCATAAGAAAGCTTGCAGAAGAGATTTGCGCTATAACCGGAAGCAAGCTTTCTGTACAGGAGAACTCCGAAGAGAACTCTGCTCAACAGGTCAAGGTTTCTCCCCAGCGGGTGCAGCTGGATATAACAAAAGTTTGTTCGGAGTTCGGGCTCCACAGCTTCAAGCCCATGAGTGAAGGCCTGAGGAGGACCATAGAGTGGAATGAGAGTGCTGGGGTGTAACTGAAGGGGGCGTTAAAGGTCAAGCCATATTGTCCAAGGCAGTGTCTCTGCAAGGAAGAATTTGTACAACGCCCTTTACAGATAGGAAATCGGGTAGTACAGATCACACTCACTATACTGCTTACTGCATTTTGCATAATTAACCCGTTCAAAGCTGAACCTTTCCTTAAGGTTGAAATCCACGTTGGGCATCCAGGTTGTGAATATGTATTCCCATATTTTTGACAAGGTTTTAGTTGAGATTTCCTCTGGTTTATGGGTTCCCATATAGGTAAAAACACCATATTTATGTGGAGGAATACTTTTCATGTTCATGTCAGGGGGTACGATGCTTGTCAAATCAATTTGCACTGAGGGCTGGTAGAAGGTAAAGCCTTCAGCTTCAAGGGGATTGGTTGTAAGACCTATATAGACATCCTTTTCATAGGGGTTAAAAACTCTGAGTCTATGATTGTAAAAGAAGTCCACTGCCAGCTTGTTTGCTGTCTGATTAAGTGCATTGTCCTGTATATCTACCCTGTACTCAAGACCTGCTATTGAAAAGGCCGGCAGCACAGTAATGGATTTAAGGAAGACAAGCCCTTCTCCGGCGCAGTTCATAAAATCAGCGTTAAACCTGTCCAGTATCTCCAGCGAATGGGGCTTTCGGCGCCATTTTGCAGGAGTTGTATTGAACTCCTCCTTAAAAACCCTGTTATAGGTTCGCTCACAGCCAAAGGAGTATTTTGAGGAAATAAAGTCAATAGAGTTTCTCTCATGAATGAGCTCGCTCAAGGATTCTGCAATTCTTCTTCTTCTTACATATTCCATCAAGCCTGTAGAAGTAGCACCCTTCCATATTCTTAAAAGGTGGAATTTAGAAATATTAACGTTTTCAGAAATATTATCAAGAGTCAAAGGTTCCAATAGGTTGTTTTCTATAAAGTTTGTAGTATCCTTAATAATCTCAAGAAGATAATTGTCCATAGGGCTTCCTCTCTCTGATTTTGTACTATATGATTTTCCTTCTCATATCTCCAGCAATTTTTGTCCTGTTTTTATTTATATGTTTAAGTATAATCATACTGCATCCTATTTTTAACAACAATGGTTTTTTACAAATATATAGAAAAGGGGAGAGGGAAATGGACAATACCCGGCAGGAGGAACTAAAAAAGAGGTTTAATGGGGCTGTGGACAGCTTTGTGAGCAAGGTCAGAGTGGATCCTAATATAATAGCAGTCATTGTGTGCGGAAGTGTAGCCTACGATATGGTGTGGGAGAAGAGCGACATAGATATGACAATTGTGGTGAGAGATCAGAACCTGAAAAACACCAGCTACTCAATAGTTGAAGATGGTATTCTGATAAATTGCGACATTGTACCAAGAAGCTCCTTCAGAAGATACCTTGAAAGAAGCCTGGGCGGCTCATTTGAACAGGCGTACTTCTCAAAGGGGAAAATTGTATATACCACCGATGACAGTCTCTATGAGTTCTTTGAGGATATGAGGACCATGGGCAGTGATGACATAGCCCTTGCCATGTTCTATATGGGCTGCGAGCTGGTGAGTATATATGATAAATGCCAGAAGTGGCTATATGCAAGGGAGGATACACTCTATACCCAGTATTATGTCCTTAAGGCGGCAGAAACCATAGCCAACATGGAATTATGCACGGCGGGCATACCTACCTCCCGTGAGGCAATACAAAAGGCGGCTGCTATAAATCCCGACTTAATCAGGATTTTTTATGACCAGCCCATGTCCCGCTATCTGACCCGCGAGGAGCTGGAAGCCGCAATAGACAAAATAGACAAATACCTTGAAAGCAAGCTGGAGGTAATAAAAAAACCCGTGCTGCAGTTTATGAATGACAACGAAATAAAGACCAGCACTTTGATAGCAAAGCATTTTCATGCAGAGAGCCACTTTGCCCATAATATGTTTGACTATCTTGCAGACAAGGGAATTATTGAAAGGGTATCCCAGACCATACGCCTGACTCCGAAAAGCAGGCCTGCTGTGGAAGAACAGGGGTATTTGCTTATACCCTAGCTCTCAGCAGGATAAAAAAACGCACTGAATAAGAGTGGGGTAAAGTGTAAAGAAAAGGTTGAAGCACCGCGAAAGGAGACATATATGTCTATCAGAACACATATTGAAATATCAGGAGCGAAACAGAACAACCTGAAAAATATATCTGTTGAAATACCACGAGACAAGTTAACTGTAATAACCGGAGTTTCAGGCTCGGGAAAGTCATCGTTGGCTTTCGACGTTGTGTACGGGGAAGGGCAGAGAAGGTTTTTAGACTCCATATCAAATTTTGCAAAAAGCAGGATAAGTCAGCTGAAGAAGGCAAAGGTTGATTACGTTAGGGGCTTGTCCCCTGTAATAGCAATTGAACAAAAGAAGGGTAATAACAATCCAAGGTCAACAGTAGGAACAGTAACCGATATAAGTGATTACTTAAGGCTGCTGTATTCTACTGCCGGAGTAGGGAAATGTCCTGAGTGCGGGCATCCCCTGAAGCAGCTATCTGCTGCTCAGATGGCAGAGCATATTTGTACCCTTCCAAACGGTACGGTAGTAGAGCTGAGGGCACCGGTTTACAAAATTTACGGAGAGGACTATGAATACACCTTTCACTTACTCAGGGAAAAGGGCTTCAAAAATTTGCTGGTGGAGGGAGAACCCTTCTCACTGGCAGAGAAAAGAGAGCTAGATGAAAGCAAAGCCTATAAAATAGAGCTCATAATAGACAAATTCACCTTAAAAAGCGATACCTATATACAGCTGACAAAATCAATTGAGGCTGCCATGCTGTCCCTGGATGAGGATATTATGATAAAAGCCGAAGTTCTCGGAGGAGTAGACAAGGAGTTCTATGATGGGTTTGGCTGTCCTGAACACCATTTCAGCCTCTGCGAAATGCAGCCCTTCCACTTTTCCTTCAATACCCCTGCAAGTGGGTGCCATACCTGTCTTGGAGTTGGAATGTCCTATGTGGTTGAGCCACGGTTTCTGATTGTAGCTCCAGAGAGGAGCCTTAATAAGGGAGCCTTAAGAAGCACAGTATATAGCCCCAGTAATAAAGACAGCTATCGCTCGGTAATAATGTACAGTCTGTCTGAAAAATATAACTTCAGTCTGGATACTCCCTTTAGGGAGCTGTCGAAGGAAATCCATGAGCTGCTGTTTTACGGCTCAAAGGGGGAGCCGGTGGAAATGCTCCAGCCACCCTACTCCCAGAAGAAAAACTGGATAACGGGAAGAGCTAGGCCCTTTGCCGGGTTTGTGCATGAGCTGGAGAGCTGGTATAAGCACTATATAAGGAAAACCTCAACCAGCGAGGCCTTTGAGCCTACTTTTATCAAAGAGTGTATGATTGAAAAGGTATGTCCCGAATGTAATGGAGCAAGACTTAAAAGGCAGAGACTGCAGGTTACTGCAGGCGGAAGGAATATAGATGAGTTATGCAGAATGCAGCTTCCGGAGCTTCTGAATTTCCTTGGGTCATTGACCTTTGGAGAGGATATCAGGGAGGTTGCAGAATCTGTTATCCGTGAAATCAGCACGAGGCTGGAGCTGCTTATCAATATAGGCCTTCACTATATAAACCTGTCCCGGAGGAGTGACAGTATTTCCGGCGGGGAAATGCAGAGAATCAAAATGTCCACACAAATCAGCAGTGAGCTTATGGGTATGCTCTATGTCATGGATGAACCCAGCATCGGGCTTCACCCAAGGGACTCTCAGAAGGTAATAGACACCATGAAAAAGCTGCGGGATATAGGAAACACCGTTATTGTTGTGGAGCATGATATCGATACCATAATGAATGCCGACCATATAATAGAAATTGGACCGGGCCCCGGAGTGCATGGTGGAAATGTTGTAGCCAGTGGAACAATTGAAGACATAGTAAGGGAACCTCAATCGGTAACAGGTCGGTATCTGTCAGGCAAGGCAGTTATACCTGTGCCGAAGCAAAGAAGAGAGCTGGGGGATCATTTCCTGTCAATACAGGGGGCCAGGGAAAATAATCTGAAAAACGTAGATATAGATATACCTCTCGGGGTGTTCCTGTGCATTACAGGGGTATCCGGTTCAGGTAAAAGCTCCCTTATCAATGAAATACTATATAAGCAGCTAAAGGTAAATAAAACGGGAGCTCGTATTGTGTCAGGGGAGCATGACTTTCTCTTTGGGGCCGAGCTGCTGAACAATGTAATAAATATCGATCAGTCACCTATAGGCAAGAACAGTAAATCCAATCCTGCCACTTATATCGGGATATACGATAAAATACGTGAGCTGTTTGCCTCACAGCCCGAGGCAATTAACCGGGGCTACAGGGAGCTGGACTTCAGTCTTACCCACGCAAACGGGACAAGATGCGAGCATTGTGCAGGGGATGGTATAATTGTAACAAACCTTCAATTTATGGCCGATATAGAAACTATATGTCCTGTATGTAAAGGAAGGCGCTTCTCTGACGAGGGACTTGAAATAAAATATAAGGGCAAGACCATTGCCGACGTTCTTGAGATGACTGCTGAGGAAGCCCTTGAGTTTTTCAAGGATAACAGGTATCTCAAGCATAAGCTCCAGATAATGAATGAGCTGGGCCTGGGGTATATGACACTGGGACAGAGCTCTACTACCCTATCGGGAGGAGAGGCTCAAAGGGTTAAGCTGGTATATGAGCTGTCTAAGATTAAAAGAGGTGCCCACAACCTGTATATATTGGATGAACCAACAACGGGTCTGCATCTTTCGGATATCCAGAAGCTTATCGATTGCCTGGTAAAGCTTGTTGACAACGGACACACAGTTTTGGTTATAGAGCATCATCTTGATGTTATAAAATCAGCCGATTATATCATTGATATGGGACCGGAGGGGGGCAGCGGCGGAGGATTTATAGTAGCCGAGGGTACCCCGGAGCAGGTGGCAAGGGTCAAGGGCTCTTATACCGGAAAATTTTTAAGGGAAATCCTTTAGCAGCAGGCAGACAACATATATTTAAAGGGGGTATTTATGGGGAAAATAGTATTTGCATTATTTGTACTTGTGCTGTTGCTGTGCTTTTGCATATACAACTGGTGGGAGCTCAGAGAAAGAAGCAAGAGGATGTTTGAGGAGGAGAAGAAGAGGATCAATACCTTTAATACCCACACGGCATGGGGACTCTATGCCCTTTTAATATTTTTGATTATATTGAGCTTTACCGCATATGAGATATATAAGCTAATGACCTATATACAAAGTGCGGCTTAGAAGAAGTTAACAGAGGAAAAATGCAATCGTCTCAGGATTTTACCCATAATTGTAATAGTCCGTACAGAAGAAAACTCTGCCGGGCTATTATTTTTTTCACATATCAGCAATGGATTACATAAAATATCATGAATACCATAAATAGAGGTGAAAAAAGAATGTCAACCGATAGATTCCTGCTTATCAAGGCTTGGAGTTACACGCTGTGGGCTGATATAGATCATGTACTGGGGCAGCTGCTCATTGCTGAAATAACCGACAGAATTCCTGTAATATACTGGCCTACTCATTGTCTTCACAATGGGTTCATACAGACAAATGGCTTTGAGTTATACTTTGAGCCCATAAACAGCTACACAATATTTAACCTGACAAACCCCGATTATACCTTCTATCCCCCTGTGTGGGATTCGGACAATTTATTGGTGGAGGATAACTCAAAGGATACCTGGAATTTCAGGAACGTGGGAGATATGCTTGGAAGTAAGGCCAATGTAGTTGTAGGGGATGTTTATTATAATGTGTATGAGCTTATATCCTTTATTAAAAAAAGCCACTTCTGCTATGGGATGGGAGTAGAGCAGATATATAAATACCTATTCGGCAAATACATCAAAGTTAAGCCCGATATAGACATGGAAATACAGGGTTACTACAATTCCTGGCTCAAGGACAGCCACCCTGCCTTAGCTGTTCATGTCAGAAGAGTTAATGAGGATTTGGTCTTTGATACCAGAGAAGCTGACAGGTTCGACCACCAGTACTGGAACAAAACCTATAAAAAAGCTAATAAGGTAGACAACAGGCTGGATAAAAAAGTCCTTAAGCTCATCAAAAAGGGTAGATATAAGGAACCCAACAGGGTATATCACAAGGAAATTCAAAAGGTAATTGAAAAGAACAATATTAAGAAAATATTCCTGTTAACAGATTGTCAGGACACGGTACAGGAATATGTCAAGAAATATGGCTCCATGGTTGCTTACACTGACTGCAAGCGCCTGTCAGGGGATCAGGAGCTCTCATATATGGAGAGTGCAATGATTAAAAGAAGAAGAGGTATTGAGGCAATAAAGGACACTTTTATTGCTTCAAAGTGCGATTTTTTCATCGGAAATGATTTTTCCCATCTCTCACACGCCGTAACTC
>JAEZIV010000092.1 GCA_023436515.1 Bacillota bacterium | reverse complement strand
ACACTACCACCTCTCTGGGACATACCATGTACCTCGGAGACCTTTACATCAAAATCCAGTTTTAAAGCAACATTACCTAAAATTCGGCTGGCTAGCAAGGTTCCCTGACCACCGACACCCACAATCAATAGATTTAATTTTTCCATTTTATTGGTCCATCCTTTCGATTGCATTAAAGCTGCAAATCTTAGTGCAAAGCTTACAACCAACACATAGTGCAGGATTTATTTCAAGGTGGTTGCCCTTATCAACTATTGCAGGACAGCCAATCTTCATACAGGCTCTGCAGTTCTTGCATTTATCCAGTGAAATCTTCTGAACACCCTCAAATTTAACATTTTTAAGAAGGGCACAGGGTCTTTGTGATATTATTACAGACGGCTCATCGGCTTCAATTTCAGCCTTGACTACCTTCTCAAATTCCTTCACATCAAAGGGATCAACAATTGTTACCCTATCAATACCAATAGCCTTGCATAGTAGTTCAAGATCTACCTGCTTTGTGGGCTCACCCTTTATTGTATAACCTGTGGTTGGGTTGTGTTGATGTCCTGTCATTCCGGTAATGGAATTATCCAATATAAGAACTGTTGAATTTCCTTTATTATACACAACATCTATCAAGCCGGTAATTCCTGAATGTATAAAGGTTGAATCACCAAGGACAGCTACTGTCTTCTTCCTGAACTCCTTACCTCGTGCCATTTCCATTCCGTGTGCAACACCAATGCTTGCACCCATGCATATGCAGGTATCCATGCACTCGTTAGGAGGAAGAGCTCCTAAGGTATAACAGCCTATATCACCGCTTACGTTCAGCTTAAGCTTTTTGAGGACATAGAACATTCCTCTGTGCGGGCAGCCGGGACACATGACAGGTGGTCTGACAGGAATTGGCTGATCAGTTGGAAGAGCCGCTGTCTCAATTTTTTTGTCAAAGAGCTTTTCAGCAATAATCTGAGCACTAAGCTCACCCATAACAGGAAGCTTCTGTTTTCCAATAACCTTTATTCCCATCTTTAAAATCTGATTTTCGAAGAAGGGCTCAAGCTCTTCAACCACATACAAGGTTTTAACCTCAGCTGCAAAATCCATTATAAGCTTTTCAGGAATAGGATGTACCATCCCTATTTTCAAAACTGAAGCATTTGGAACTGCCTCCTTGACATACTGATAGGAAATACCGCTTGTAATTATACCTACTTCCCTATTATCTAATTCTATTCTATTAATGTCACTTGTATTGGAAAACTCCCTGAGATCAGCCATTCTCTTTTCAACAACAATATGCCTTTTCCTTGCCATTGCAGGCATCATGACATATTTGTTGGCATCCTTGACATATTCCTTAAGCTTGAAATCATCCTTTTCGTTGATCTCAACCGTGCTTTGGGAGTGGGATACCCTTGTAGTCAAACGCACTATAACAGGAGTGTCAAATTGTTCGCTGATTGCAAAAGCATACTTGACAAAATCCTTACACTCCTGACTGTCTGAGGGTTCAAGCATAGGAACCTTTGAGGAGCTGGCATAGAATCTGCTGTCCTGCTCATTTTGTGAGCTGTGCATTCCCGGGTCATCAGCAACCATTATTACAAGTCCGCCGTTAACTCCTGAATATGAAACTGTAAAAAGTGGGTCTGCAGCAACATTTAGACCAACATGCTTCATAGAGCATATGGCCCTTGCACCGCCTATAGAAGCACCGATGGCAACCTCAAGCGCCACCTTTTCATTTGGTGACCACTCGGAATATATTTCGTCATATTTTGCTATATATTCTGTAATTTCAGTACTTGGCGTACCAGGATAAGCAGCAGCAACAGTACAACCTGCCTCGTATGCTCCTCTGGCTACAGCCTCATTGCCTAGCATGAGCTTTTTCATTTTAACCTCCATCTGCGTGTGTAACGCTGAAAATAAATTCATTTATATAGTATTTATTAGCAATAGAACTTACCGGATATGAATATTAATTTGTGCTTGTCCGGATTAATTGTAGTGACGATTTATTTAATAATTTATCGTGCTAAACCATTATTATTATAATTGATTGTTTTTATAAAAGTCAATTATAATAAGTACCAAGGTACTTCATATAATTGACTTTAACTAAAAATGGAGCTTATGCTTACATTAAAAATTTTGTTAGTCCTCATATAATATTTCTAGTCTAATTTTATTATACACATCCTTAGAGTTTTTCGAAAGCATATAGGGTGACAGTAGCATAATATCAATCATGCTTACTCTGTATTTTTTATTTCTCTTTCCCTCTTTTGGATGAAGCTCATAATTAACAACATTCCTAAGGATTATTGGAATCATTACACCATTACTGTTTTGAAAGTTTAGTTCCAAGGTCTCTATTTTTGAGTCCTGTCTGCTGGTCCAATAGGGCTTGTAACCGATAGCGATAAGTCTGCCCTCTATTCCCAGGTCCATACTCCTTATAATGTTCTGATTCCTAAGCATATCTGAAAATAGGCTTTTAAGTTTGTCAATTTCCATATAGTCCACGCACAATTCCCCCTTGAAAGCAATAAATGCTCTAAAACATATTATGTTGTGTAAACATAATATGTTACAGAATGACGGTCGACATAGGTTATGTTTACTATAATACATTGTTTTAAAAATAAAAAATGGTCAATAATATATGGAATACTGACGTTTTTGTGATATAATCTTAGAGATTAACATACTGATAAAACAAATAAACATGAGGTCTTTTAAATGAATACAAGAAAATTTACTTATATAACTACTTTGGTTTTGGGAATGTTTCTATTTGTATTGGGGACAGTCTTTTTATTTTATATAAATACTGTATCACCTCAATCCGGACCAAATGCACAAATACCCCACATTCTTTCGGGATTAAGCGGAACTAAGAAGAATCCGATGAATTTTCTTTTACTGGTCGGTGATAAAGCTAGCGGTAATACCGACTCCATGATGGTGGCAAACTATAATCCTGAAACAAAACAGGTAAGCATCGTTACTATTCCCCGAGATACTAGAGTTACTTTAAAAAAGAATATTCTTCCGAAAATCAATGCTGCTTATGCTGCAGGGGGCAGAGAGCATAAAGGAGCTGTTTATGCTTCTGAAATAGTGAGTAACCTGACAGGTATCAACATTAATTATTACGTACACATAAATATATCATCCATAAAGAAGATTACAGATATGCTTGGTGGTGTTTATTTTGATGTTCCTGCGGATTTAAGATATGTCGATCCCACCCAGGATCTCAATATCAATCTGAAGAAGGGCTATCAGTTGCTGGGTGGTAGTGAGGTTGAACAACTCCTCAGATTCAGAAAGCCCAGTGAGCGACTTTATTCAAAGGCCGAGTTAAAGGAGCTTACGCAGTTCTACGACGGCAGTGACATAAAAAGAACAGAAATGCAGGTTAAGTTTATAAAGGAGTTTATTTCCCAAAAGCTGACACTTCAGTATTTGCCAAGGTTTAATTCTGTAATTAACTATGCTTTTGAGAATATTATAACCAATATGACCTTAGGAGATGCCCTTAAGCTTACTTCGGGAGTTATTAACGTGTCCACTGATAATTTTAATTCCTTCAGACTTGATGGCCAGGATAAAATTATTAATGGTGGCTGGTTCTATGTATATAACGAAAAAATAATAAACATTGATACTAAGGAATCCCTGCCGGCAGATGAAATTGTTTCCCAATATTTTAGAGCAGTGGGAGGAATAGCTACCCCTACAGATTTATTCGTGCCCAAGGACAATAGTGATGATGAGGTCCCCATAGCACCGGCAAAGTCTACAAAGAAACCGACAAAAAATCCTTCAAACTCAGATACCGACTCGAAGGGTAATGGAACGGATAAACCTTAAATATAGATGGAACGCCAAAAAAAGCGTCAGAGATCAGATTGAACTGCTCTAACGCTTTTTTATTTTTATTTATTTGTGTCTTGGAGCTCTCTTAACAAGAACAGCTGCCTTAGTAATAGCCGCTATTACGTCAACTTCAAATTGATTCCTTAATGAGTTTACTTTTGAGTATAACTCCCCTTTTTCAGTCGCGATATATTTGGGTGGGAGATCATTTAATGCAAGAGCTGCAATATCCATAACGCAAAGCTCACATTTGCACATATTTATATCGTCAAGTACGCCCTCCATTAAATTAAGTACAACTTCCTCCATATAATTTTTTAATGTAATCATTTTCTCCTCCTGGATAAAAATCAAAAATTATTATAAACCGGAATAAATCTATAATTCGTTATTTTTTTCATAATTCCTCTAAGTTTTTGATAAGTTTTAATAATTCAATAGATTTTTCCCTTGAAACCTGTTTTCCAGTCCAAATCTCAAAGGCCGAAACACCTTGATTTATGAGCATACCAAAGCCATTTCTTATTTTACAGCCGCAAGCCTCTGCCTGTTGCAGAAAAACCGTTTTTTCAGGTGCGTAAATGACATCATAAACAAGCTGCTCCTTCTTAAAAGCAAAACTAAGATCAAAGGGTGTGGAGTTTAAATATGTACTCATTCCGGCCGGAGTTGTATTAATTATTATATCACTGGCTTTGAGACTCTTTTCAAAAATTCCAGCTTCCGGTACATATCCGTTAACAATATTGCCATAGCTGTTTTTAACAAGCTCTACAATATTCATGCAGTTTTCCAGGGTCCTGTTAACTATGGTCAGATGCCTTGCTCCTTCAGCGGCAAGCTTGATGGCCAAGGCTCTTGCTGGGGGGCGGGG
>JAEZIV010000077.1 GCA_023436515.1 Bacillota bacterium | reverse complement strand
ATTAATTTCTCTTTATAACACGTATATGAAAGTATGTTAATTCTTATTGAAGCGCCGTGTACCGAACGGTATGCACGGCGCTGTGAGAGGTCGGTAGCTGAAATAATCGGCTACCTCCTACTCGATTCCAAGCAAAAGTAGCTTTGCAGCCTTTATTCTTGTCTTAGGCGGAGGTTAATTTAAGAAGCGCTCTTGTGTTTTACGTTAGGAGAAGCCTGAATTGGACTAAACCGTGAACTCCGCAAAAACAAAAGAGGATTGCAGCTTTGTTCTTTTATGATAAAAGGAGGTAATGTGGTTTGAAGAAGGTTTTGACAATAGCAGGCTCTGATTGTAGCGGAGGGGCGGGAATACAGGCTGATCTGAAGACCTTTTCTGCTCATGGGGTGTATGGTATGAGCGTTATAACAGCAGTTGTTGCTGAAAACACCAGCAGGGTTATAGCTATACAGGATGTAAGGCCTGATATGATTGAAAAACAGCTTGACGCGATTTTTGAGGATATTGAGGTGGATGCTATAAAGGTTGGTATGCTGTCAGGCAGGGAAGGTATGCTGGCTGTGTGCAAAAAGCTTAAGGAATACAAAGCCTCAAAGGTTGTTATAGATCCGGTAATGGTTGCGAAGGGAGGCCATGCGCTGATGAGGGAAAATGCTCTGAACTTGTTTATAAGGGAACTTGTACCCACAGCGTACATACTAACTCCAAACATTCCTGAAGCAGAGGCGCTTACACAAATGAAGCTTGAAACCGAAGAGGATATAAAGAAGGCGGCAGTCAGCATAAAATCAATGGGAGCTGAAAAGGTTCTCATTAAAGGCGGGCATAGAGAGGGAGACTGTGCCGATCTTTTTTATGATGGTAAGGATTTTTGCTATCTGACCACAAAAAGGATTCTTACAAAGAATACTCATGGCACCGGCTGTACACTGTCCTCGGCAATAGCAGCAAATCTGGCGTTGGGCATGGATGCCCGCCAGGCAGTGGAAAAAGCCAAGGAATATGTGACAATGGCTATTGAGCATTCTTTAGATATAGGAAAGGGGCATGGACCAACCAATCATTTTTACAGACTATATAGAAAAGGACTGAAAATATAGGCAGAAGTACATAAACTATCTGTCGGAAACGGAGAAAATAGATGTATAGGACTCAAATGGATGCAGCAAAAAAAGGAATTATAACCAAGGAAATGTCCATCGTTGCAAAAAAGGAAAGTATGCCGGAGGATAGGCTCAGAGAGCTGGTTGCCTGCGGGAGAATAGCCATACCGGCTAACATCAACCATAAGGCTTTAAGTCCCGAAGGTATCGGAGAGGGTCTAAGAACCAAGGTTAATGTTAATTTGGGAATTTCGGGAGATTGCAAGGATTACAGTGTGGAGCTGGAAAAGGTTAACATGGCTATCAAATTCGGGGTTGAGGCCATAATGGATCTTAGTAACTATGGTAAGACAAATACCTTCAGAACACAGCTCATCGATAGGTCCCCAGCCATGATAGGTACTGTTCCCATGTATGATGCCATCGGCTACTTGGAGAAGGATCTCATGGATATCGAGGCAAAGGACTTCTTCAAGGTTGTCGAGGCACATGCTAAAGAAGGCGTGGACTTTATGACCATACATGCAGGAATAAATAAAAGGGCAGTTGAGTGTTTTAAGCGATCAAAGCGACTTACCAACATAGTTTCACGAGGCGGTTCACTCCTTTTCGCCTGGATTGAGATGACAGGCAACGAAAACCCCTTCTATGAATACTATGATGAGTTCCTTGAGATACTTCGTGAGTATGATGTTACTATAAGCCTCGGTGACGCTTTGAGACCCGGATGTATTCATGATAGCTCGGATGCCGGGCAGCTCAGTGAATTAATAGAACTTGGCAATCTGACAAAACGTGCATGGGAGAAGGATGTTCAGGTTATGGTGGAGGGCCCCGGACACATGGCCTTAAATGAGATAGCAGCAAATATGATTATTCAGAAGAGACTATGCCATGGAGCTCCATTCTATGTGTTGGGGCCGTTGGTGACAGATATCGCGCCGGGCTACGATCATATCACTTCTGCAATCGGGGGCGCAATAGCAGCAGCAAATGGCGCAGATTTCCTGTGTTATGTAACTCCTGCCGAGCATCTGCGCCTGCCGGATTTGCAGGATGTAAAGGAGGGGATTGTGGCATCCAAGATTGCCGCCCACGCCGCAGATATTGCCAAGGGCATACCCAATGCCCGTGAAATAGACAACAGGATGAGCGAGGCACGGCGCAGGATAGATTGGGAGGAGATGTTCACCTATGCCATCGATGGCGAGAAGGCAAGGGCATATTTTGAAAGTGCACCTCCAACGGATAAACATTCCTGCTCAATGTGTGGCAAAATGTGTGCTATGAGAACCACCAATAAAATTCTCGCCGGAGAAAAAGTACAACTATCTTAAAATAAAAGGAAAGGGTGATTTTAATGAGGAAAATAGTAAACCAAACTGTTGACCTGCTAGGTCAGCTTCGCAGAAAAAAGCCTCTTGTACATAACATTACAAATTATGTTACGGTTAATGATTGCGCCAACATCATACTGGCAATAGGTGCTTCACCTATAATGGCAGATGATATAGGTGAAGCAGCAGATATTACAGCAATATCCTCAGCCTTGGTAATTAATATCGGTACTCTGAATCATAGAACGGTGGAAGCAATGCTGGCTTCAGGTAAAAAAGCCAACGAGCTGGGGATACCTGTAGTGCTTGATCCCGTGGGCGCAGGAGCCTCTAACCTTAGAAATGCTACTGTCAAGCAAATTCTTTCAAATGTCAGAATAAGCGTTCTGCGAGGGAACCTTTCAGAGATTTCTTTTATTGCCGGGCTGGCGGCAAACACAAAAGGTGTTGATGTGGCTGAAGAGGATATAGCAGCAAACGATATGAGATTGGTAGCACTGGAAGTCTCACGAAAGCTTGGCTGTGTTACTGCAATAACAGGTGAGACTGACATAATAACTGATGGAAATCGAATTGCTTCAATCACAAACGGGCATAAAATGCTTTCAAGAGTTACTGGAACCGGCTGTATGACTACGGCTCTTGTAGGTTCCTTTTGCGGCACAGGTGGTGATAGCTTTATTGCGGCGGTTGGAGGTGTTGCTTCCATGGGAATTGCAGGAGAAATAGCCTTTGAAAAAGCAGGGGATACGGGTACGGGAAGCTTTCGCCAGGGTATTATTGATGCAGTAAGTCAGTTGGATGAAAAAATACTGTATGAGAGGGCTAGGATATATGAAAGCGAAATATGATTATACTCTTTATCTTGTAACAGACAGAGACCTTATGAGCACTCAAACCCTTGAGGAAGCCGTTGAGCAGGCTGTTCTAGGCGGCTGTACTATTGTCCAGCTCCGGGAGAAAAGTGCTTCTACGCTGGAGTTTTATAATAATGCCCTTAAAGTAAAAGTTGTTACAGATAAGCATAATATTCCACTTATTATCAATGACAGGGTAGATATTGCTCTTGCAATAGACGCCGCAGGTATCCATGTAGGCCAGAGCGATCTGCCTGCTCGGGTTGTCAGAAAAATAATCGGAAGCAGCAAAATATTGGGTGTATCAGCAAACACTGTGGAAATGGCTGTCAAGGCTGAGAAGGCAGGTGCAGACTACATAGGAGTCGGGGCTTTATACGCTACCAATACCAAAAGTGATGCTAAGGTTATTTTACAGGAGCAGCTTGTTGAAATAAAAAAAGCAGTGGGCATACCAATAGTCGGCATAGGGGGAATCAATCTTCAAAATGCAGGAGAGGCTGCAGCTGCCGGAATTGATGGTATTGCTGTGGTGTCAGCAATTATTTCACAGAAAGACATCGCTGGGGCCGCAGGAGAGCTGCTTTCTGTTTTTAAGAAGCAACGCAATTAATGCCTTAGAGGATGGATGATGAGCTGAGTTAAATTTTAATCAAAGCATTTGAATAGTATAGATTAATGTAAGATGAGAGGAGTATTATTATGAAAACGAATGTTAAAAACTGGCTCTGGCAGTCTGCTGGTTGCCGTGGCTGTAACGGGTTCTACCTTTTATATTCCTGTTGGGGTATCAAAATGTATGCCAGTAATGCATATGATTAATGTGACAGGTTCTAGGCTGTTTTACGAAAATCAGTAATTAATACGTTTCATTATTTCAATAATTTTATCTGCTATCTTTACTTTTAAGTAACCATACCTGTCCTCTGAATACTCAAACTTTTCTATGTATCTTTGCTCTTTTGGGTATGAATATGTTGGCCTGCATCTATATTCTTCAGGTTCCCATTCGTATCGGGCCTCAATATGAGCATGAAGGTAGTTGTCTAAATTCATTAATAAAGAATAGTTAATTCTTAAAGGACTACATACTTCTAAAATTGCATCGCCTATTATGGTCATATCCATTAAAAATTGGCTTCTTTCAATATAATTTAGTTCATTTAGTGAACTTGTTTTTGGATAGCCCAACAGTAAGCAATATCCGGGAAGAAATTGGTTATCCCCGATAACAGCGAAACCACTTTTCATTTTAACCATTACTGTTGGGTTTTCACCTCTTTCAGCAGATCCGATTCTATCATTTTTCCAATTGTCCATGAAAAACCTCCTAAGTTTAATACCATCTCATTAATTGGAAGTAGACATACGTAATAATGGTGATATTTAACACGAATGTGCTAAGCAAAACACTATTTTAATCTTTTTACTAAGTATAATAACAGATCATCATCGACGAAAACCTCTTTGCCGGGCTTCACCTCGGTATTGTTATACATTAAGCCGTTTCCATCCAGTATATAGCCGTTCTTTGTATATAATCTTTGTGCGCTGCCGTAATCCCTATACAAGCCCACGCCAAGACCTATGTATTCAAATTCACTGGATGCATATTTTTCGCATTCATCTATAAGCATTTTTCCGATACCCTTTCTTCTATACCTTTCCAATACCTTTAAATCATTGATCTCAGGAATATTGTTTGCTAAGAAGTAGGGATATTGAGACTTAAAGATTATATTAACATACCCTGCAATCTCATTATTGAAAAATGCTATAAATGTCACTCTAGCATTTGTTTGGTTTTCATTATAGCAGCGATTTATATACTTTTCGAACCTTTCATTGAGACTGGAAGGTTCACTATAAGCACGAGTAATTTGCGGGATATCCTCTTTTTTGATGGCGCTTATTTTAATAATATTATTTTCCATGAAATTTACTTCGCTTTCATACTAAATTTAGTGCTGCTTGCTTCAGTTAAGTGTATGCAACGCCTTGAATAGGCTCTCATAGACTACAAGACAATATAATGTGGAACAATATCTTCGTATGTACCATCCTTCATCAAAAAGCCTTGCGGTATAATACCTAATTTAACAAATCCAAGCTTTTCATACAGGTGAAGTGCATGCTTGTTGGACTT
Organism: Bacillota bacterium; assembly: GCA_023436515.1. Lineage (GTDB taxonomy): Bacteria > Bacillota > Clostridia > Acetivibrionales > DSM-1351 > Ruminiclostridium. The sequence goes on along the minus strand of JAEZIV010000077.1, from coordinate 4,481 downwards.
AACTACTGCATTGAACTGTAAAATTTTAAAGCCTAGTTCTTTTGATTTTTTTAAACAATGAATAACAAGCTTTTCACCAATACCCTTGCCGCGCAAGCCTTTTTTTACAGCATAGCTGGCATTGCAGATATGTCCGCACCGGCCAACATTATTAGGATGAAGGATGTAAAGACCAAGGATTTCTTTACTGTCCACATCGTAAGCAATACCCGTAAATGATTGTTCTGAAAATAATTCGTCCCCACTGATCTCTGTCAGTAAGTCCAGTTGGGGAAAGGCTATACCGTCTTGAACAACCTCATTCCATATATAAATTGCTTCTGAAATGTCTTTTTTATTGTAGGGTCTTATATCAATATTCATTTGCTGCGTAAGCCTCCGGGAATTATTATTGTAATATATAGCATTATCTTATGTGTTTGGCATACTAAGACTTAATTATAACAAATTCCATGGTAATAAATAATAAGAAACCTTTACTGTAAGCCAAAACGTCACTAGAGTAATTTCTTACCTCTGACAACCATTATAACAGAAACATTAGTATCCCATTGCTTCTGTCCGTTTTTATACTGCTCTAAACGTTTATCATGCTTTGCGTTTATCTCGTCAGCCCATCTTAGAAGCTCATTACTCTTCACTACATTTGGTGCAATATTCGGTATAAATGAAAGAGTCTCCAAATGAATTTTCCTGTTTGTCTCAAAGATTAAATTGGCAAAAGCTTCATCCGTGTCAGAACTATCAGGCGTTAGGTTTATATTTATATAGTGAGTAGATATATTGCTAAAACCATGTTTTTCCATAACCAGGGCAATTGCTGTTCGGTCATGGGATAGGAGCATACTGAATAATCTCTATCTACTGCCTTGAAATAACTGTCAGTTCTAGTATACATCTCTTTTTCAAATGCTGATGAACTTGCAGTTATATCAGACTCTATATTAATTGCTTTTTGCGCTCTTGAACTCATAACAATACAAACTCCGTCCGGCTTTAATACTCTATATTGTTCTCCAAAAAAGGCTTCAGGGGATATATGCTCCTGTACAGTATGTGAAATTGTTACATCAAATGAACAATCAGAAAAGGGAAGAGAGGTTGCATCGGCCTCTATAAATTCCAGATAAGGAGCCTCTGCTTTAGCAAATTCTATAAAATTAGTATCTCTATCAGAGCCTACTACCTTTGCTTTTGGGTACCATCTGTGCAGAGCTTGTGTTAATGCACCGGGATCAGCACCTATTTCAAGAACAGAATGTTTGTCATCAATAGCAAAAGCCTTTTTGTAGAACTCCATAAACCTATCATCGAATCGTAACAGCCGGGTTCTATACAATGTTTCTATACTTTGAACATAAGTTGACCATGTGGTGTTCATGTTGTCCTCCTACAAAATAAAATTATTTATTACAAGTTGCACATTCTTCGGCACTTTCTCCTTTTAATGCACAACCGGAGGCAGTTGCTTCATACAGTCCAGGATATACCTTTTTATAATAGTCCCGCTGCATGACTAAAAAATCTCCATCATTATGCCTAACAATAACTTCGCTGACTAAATGATATAATCCATCAGGAATTTTTTCTCCGCGTATTAGGTCACAACCTGCCAGACTGCCGTCCTCATAATAAGCGTCCCAAATTTCCATAAGTTCACCTCATAATGTTCAAATTTATCAGGTACTTTAGGTAACCCTTAATGAATCATTTACTCAATACTATTTCAAACTCCAGCTCGTGCTTAATGGGTATATTATCCATACCGACCAATGGAATACTGGGCTTTAACTTTCGGGAAAGCTCCATTGCATTAATATGGGCAGCTTTTAAATCAAAGCCCTTCCTTTGATAAAATCTTATGGCATTTATATCGTCATTGGTGGTAATGAGCCATAATCTTCTACATTTGCTTTTCTGAGCAATATCAAGAACCCCATTAATTAGCATCGTCCCAATGCCCTTATTCTCTTCAAAACTATTAAGAGTTATAATCTCGCATTCCTCATTTTCGATATTGTAAGTTACAACTCCTTTAACCTCATCATTATCAATATATAGGAATCCCGGCAAAATAGTTGTGTCAATTACTTTACCTCTTGAAACCGATGGGGGGCAATGCCATTCTTCTTCTAATATTCGATTTACAGTATCACGATACTCTTCATTTATTTCTTGTAAATACATTTTAATCTACCTCAACCATTTCTGACTCGGTTAAATCCCCGCATTTAATTAAATAGTGATTTGTCTTTATCATTAGCTCATATGTATTCATATTTACACCACTTTAAAATAGAAGTTCATATTATTATGAGAACAGTACCTATGTAAGCTGTAAATAACCATAATTGAGTCAATATTTGCTATAGTAGTTTTTTTACCGTTTCATAGTTATTTATTGTGTCATATACGCCTTGCCCCCAATATTCATGGCCTAATCCAAAGTCAACATAGTTAAAAACAGGGCCAAATGCAGATACTGCTTGAGATAGGTAATAATCCTGTAAGCAATCTGACAAACTGTAATTTGTTACGCTAAATCCAAGTAATGAGGAATGGTAATGGGATAACACTTCCAGATGCCGCTCTGGCTCATCCTTAAAAGGGAACGCTACTCTAGTCAAATGCATTAAGTCAATAGTAGGAAGGCCAATCCTCCAAAATTGAAAATCTACCATTAGAGGCCTATGTATCGATGTTTTTGGAAACATAAAATTATATATGTGTGAATCACCATGTATTTACTTATGGGAAGCTCTTCATTACTATTTACATTCATATAGAAATCAATTTCATGCATGCTCCATTTATCAAAGGCATTTTCTTGTTTAGTGAAAACAGGCAGTTTAAAAAAGACTCTTGTTTTTTTCACCTTCGTTTATATCTTTCCAGGTTAAAAAAGTCTTATGATTCTGGTGGTATCTGTTGTCCTGTCCTCAATTGTTCTTTTAGTTGTTATTTCACTGTTGACTGGCAACCGCAATATTTCAGACAGATATTCATTATGAAATACCGGTTCGGTCTGAAGAATTTGATAAAGATAAGAAAGTCTGTTATCCATGTTTTTTCCCAGCCTTTAATTAATAGATTTATCACTACGATTAAATTATACTTGTTACAAATAATACTACATTTGGAAGAAGGTTGTGTCAAGTTGCTTAACTATTAACCATCATAGAGGGATATTATTTACATGAAGGCATATCGATCATATGATAAGTATAAAAGGGCCTGCAATATGAACAAACCCCAATAAGTGAACTAACTTATTGGGGTGGAGGATCATCTTATTTCGGCTTTTGCTATCGTACTCAATGGTTCAGCATATTATGCATGGGATCAACATATTCCAGTAGTATTAGATCTTCTTCCTGCTAAGAATAGGTATATTCAATGAGTATATTCCTGCTGCAAGGGAGAGGCAGACTACTATGTGTACAACCGGGTTAGGATAAAAAATAACCACATTGAAGAAGTCTACCAATAACTGACGGAGTGGGGAGATGGGGGTGAATACGCTTATAATAGCAACAATCACTACATCTATAACCCAGCCCCACAAGAAGGTCTGAACTGCAGTTAAGGTATGTAATACTACACAAAGCAGGAGATAAAAGGCAAACTGTCTGAAAAAGGTAAATAAAATTCCGTTATTGCTCCAACCGAAAACATCAATTATGTCATATATCGTCGCAGCAGTCTTTAATATTTTATCAATTGTATAGTATAAGATAACATTTACCAGAGCTATTGCAGCTGCGAAAACAGCATAATTTATAATGGATGCCCAAAAGAAGTCGGTTTTTTTACCATTCAAGTGCATTAGCTTATAGAAATTAACAGAAGGAATCAATATTGCTGCAAGTATTATAACTATTATAAATGAGTTACCTTCACTGGTTTGGCCTCCATCAGGAATACCTATAAGGTATCTGATTAAGGACTGTATAAAGGAGCTTGCAAAGGAAAGGAGCGCCACTATATATGCTATCCAGGTGGTTTTAGTAAAATTAATTCGTGCCATTGCACCTACACTTTTAAGATTAGTACTCATTTCTATCTTCTCCTCCTCCGACTATATTTACAAAAAATTCTTGAAGTCCCAGTGCTTGAAGCTTTATATTAGAAGGGGGAGTGATGCGTTGACCGAAAATGTATGCCGTTGTATAGCCACCAAGTGATTTCTCACCAATGACATTCAGCCCTTTTAATATATTTTTTATTTCACCGGAGGGACCTGTAAGTGAGTAGGCCTTTTCATCAATATCAATCATGCTTGAATGCAGAAGGATGGAACCCTCCTCGATGATTATGATATCTTCTGCCACTCTTGATATTTCATCTATCAGATGTGTGGATACGATGATTACTCTTGGACAATACTCAAAGCTGAATTGGAGCATATCATAAAACCGTTCACGCATTATAGCATCGAAACCAAGTACAGGCTCATCCAGTATAACTATTTTTGACCTGCT
>JAEZIV010000130.1 GCA_023436515.1 Bacillota bacterium | reverse complement strand
CTGTATATGTGAGCCCTGTGCCACCGAAATTGATTATTTTAGTGACAGTGTTATCCTGATGAACTTACCCGGGGCTGCTGAGGCTTATTGCGACGGGGTTGTCTGCGTCGGCAGGTACTGTAAAGCTTTTAAGAATTCCCTTAAAAGATTTAAGTTCAGCAATAAGCCGTCCTATTACAGGGCATTTGGAAAGCTGCTGGCAACAAAGCTGGGAAGTGTAAAAAAGCTTGGGAAGGTGGATATTATAGTTCCTGTTCCCATGCATAAAAGCAGACAGCGGCAAAGAGGCTACAATCAGGCAGCTTTGATAGCAGGTTATGTAGCGAGGGAACTGGGAATAAAGATGGAGGACAAGCTTCTGGTTAAAACTAAGGAGACTGATAGCCAGAGTGTTCTTAGCAAATCGGAACGCTTAGGCAACCTCGAAGGAGCCTTTGCCATAAGTCACCCCGAACGTATAAAGGGTAAAAGTATTTTATTAATAGATGATATAGTTACTACAGGAAGTACTATAAACCAGTGCAGTAAGGTTCTTAAAGCATCAGGCGCAGCAAGGATTATAGCAGGTGTTGTAGCAACGACAAGAGCGAAATGACGAAAATGGGCTTTAATATGTAAAAATATAGACTGATTACAATGTTATAGGGGGAGAAATATATGCCGGATTTAAGAAATTGTAGAAGATGCGGGAGAATGTACAATTATATAGGCGGACCACCAATCTGTATTGATTGTAAAAATGCAGATGAAGAAATCTTTAAAAGAATTAAGGAATTCCTTTATGATAATCCCGGAGCCACATTGTCTCAAGTGGCAATGGAGTGTAATGTCAGCGTTGAGAAAATTAAGATGTTTTTAAAAGATGGGCGTCTTGAAATAACCGAGGGTGCAAATATTATTCTTGAATGCGAAAAGTGCGGTAAATCAATTAAGACAGGCAGATTTTGCAATGAGTGTCAAAGCCAGCTCCACAACGATATTTCAGGTACTATTGCGAAACCGAAGCCTAAGGTTGACGAGCCTGAACATAAAAAGACCGGCGGCGTTGGAATGAGATATCTTAATAAGGATCTTAAGTAGTATTTAAAGGCAGAACAACCAAGCTGTGAAACATAAATTGTTGAAAACGGCGCGGGATCTGCCTTTTCTTAAGCCTTTATGATATATCAGCTCTGTATGCCACCCTTTGAGCTGGTCACCCCAGAATATATATTTAGCTTATGAGACTAGCTGCTATAACAATTATTCGTTGCATCCGTCGTCGGACATTACTTTATAGTTATTTTTCAAAATTGTAGGTATCAGCAATCCCACATTTATTTCCCGGATCTTCACCCATGAAACCGGGATATTTTATGCTTTTAAGCTTTTTCTGTTTTAATTATAAAGAATACTAAATATATTTATTTATTTGACGATAATAAATATAGTGATTAGTTTTTGTATTTCCAATCAGAAAGTAGGTGTTTTAATGAAAATAACAGGTGATATGTTTAATGTTTCAAAGGTCTATGACTCCAAGAAGCCCGTCGGTAAGATAGATAAAACCGGTACTGTTTCTGCAAAGAAGGATGTTGTGTCCATATCCAGCAGCGCTATGGATTACCAGACGGTAACTAAAGCCTTGAGGGATGTACCTGACGTAAGGCAGAACAAGGTAGACCAATTCGCGGAAGCGTACAGATCAGGAAACTATAACGTAAGCGGAAATGAGATAGTTGAAAAGCTTGGAAAAAGCCTAATAGACAAAAAAGCTTAAGGCCACTGATAAAGAAAAGAATTAGATGGCAGAACGAATAACAAAGATTCCGGTTATGGCACAGTGAAATGATAAAGGGATTGAGTTAAGCCAATTTAGCCTATGAGAATGCATCGAATGTTCGGGGGTGTATAAATGGAAGCAGAGTTAGTAAAATCGTTGATCCATATATTAAATCAGGAAAACGACATATACGACACACTCTACAAAATATCCAATAATAAAAAGGAGTTAATTATTGGCGGCAAGGTTAATGAGCTTGAAAACATAGTAAAGATTGAGCAGTCGCTTATTATTAAGATATCCAGGTTGGAGGATGAAAGAGAAAAAATAGTAGGACAGTTATGCAGTCTACTTGGACAAAAGCCGGAGGAAGTGACAATCTCCTGGCTTGCCACCCAGCTGGGGGACCAGGAGGCTGACCAGTTGGAAAACTGCCGAAATAGAATGCTAAAAAACATTAATGCACTCAAGGACAATAATGAGCTTAACTCAAAGCTTATTAAGAATTCTTTGGAATACATTGACTTTTCAATAAATATGATGACAAGTATAGATTCGATCACAAACAATTATGGAAACACCGGCCATTCGGGAGATACAAAGAAAAGAAACCTTTTTGATGTGAAGCTATAGAAGAGCTGGTATTCTTTACAGAGTTGGTGTTAGGGGGACAGCGCATGGCTGTAGGTTTTTCAAGTTACCAGATTGCACGGTCAGGGCTGACAATCAGTGAAAGAGGATTGGCTGTTACAGGTCACAATTTAGCAAATGTTAATACAACAGGGTTTGTACGCCAGCAGCTAATGATTGAATCCAGTCCATATATAAATGAATTCGGTAAGAATAACAGAATATTTCAGTACGGTTTGGGTGCCGATGTTCAGGAAACCAGACAGATAAGACATACCTTCCTTGATAATATCTACAGGAGGGAAAATACCTCTCTGGGCTATTGGGAAACCAGGAGTAAGGCCTTTGGGGATGTGGAGGCAATCCTGAATGACCCCATGGAAGAGGGACTCCAGCAGGTTATGAATCAGTTCTGGGACTCCTGGCAGGAGTTGTCAAAAAACCCTGAGAGCTTAACAACAAGAGCTCTTGTTAGACAAAGGGGACAGGCTCTAGTTTATCATTTCAATCATATAGGCCAGCAGTTGGACAAGCTTCAGAATGACCTTAATTCGGAAATACGGGTTCGTATTGATGAATTAAATGGTATTACAGCTCAAATTGCCGACCTTAATTATAAAATTGCAGGTCAGGAAATCAACGGTGACAGTGCCAACGATTTCAGAGATCAGCGCAATCTTTTGCTGGACAGGCTCTCCAAGCTCTGTAATGCTGAGGCCCTTGAAATGCAGGATGGACAGGTGGATGTTACCCTTGGAGGCTATTATTTAGTTCAGAAAGGCACCTCCAGAAACCTGTATGTAAAGGATACAGTTGAAAACGGGCAATACTATTATCCCATGCTGGAGGGAACTGAAACTGAGATTAACATAAAGAGCGGTATTTTGAAGGGCTTGATGGAAGGAAGAGGAGATAAAACCCCTTCAGGTGAAAATATTCCGGGTATAAAAGGTAGCTACGCAAACGGTAATCCAAAGGAAAAGGTGGATATTACCTTCGCAATAGACACTTCTCTAGGTTCAGGAGGGGCAAATCCCCAGGAATACCTTTCAAATCTTCAGTCAACAATAGCCAATTACGTCAGTGAACTGAAAAAGTCGGGGACTGATTTTAATATAAGATTTGTGTCCATGGGAGAAAATACTTCGACTGTCTTCGGCGGAAATGTTTATACCAAGGACAATATTGACAGCTTTATTACCGATCCGGACTTAAGCCTGTTTTTGACCGAGTCAACAGATGCGGCAGCAGGGCTGGGGGGATTGCTTTCGACATTAAATGGTATACAGAATTCCGATGGCTTCAGGGAAGATGCTGCAAAGGTACTATATATTATGTCAAATAAGAGTATTAACGGAGATACTGGAACCAGTGTCACACCAGGAGATGCGGCACTATATATCAATGATTTGAAGTCTCTTGGTATCAGAACCTCTGTTATTACCGACAGGGACTACTTTAATCAGGGGGAAAATGCTACTGAGATCGGATGGAGCACTATAGTCAACGGGACTGGCGGCAGCGTCCTTGAAATGGGCTCTGTTGATGAGGATTTCAATAAGCTATATACAGAAATAAACTCCGATACCAGGAGAGCAATAAATGCGGCTATGGGCAATATACCCGGGTCCAGCATTATTGTATCCGATGTAAAGATCAAGCTGAATGCTATGTTAAACGCTATGGCAAGAGAAATTAACTATCTCCAAAAGTCCGGTTATACACTTGATGGGCAGCCGGGAGTAGATTTCTTTGCACCTATAGATGATAAGTACCCTATGCAAATGGGAAATCTCAGGTTAAGTGATTCTCTGTTAAGCGACAAAGGTCTTAATTATATTACTGCATCCGCAACCACTGCCAGAGGAGATAACTCCATCGCCTTAAAAATTGCAAATCTGAGAGATACCGACCTCATGGAGGACCGTGCTGGGGATGTTACCATTGATGAGTATTACAGAGCGTTGATTCTTGACATAGGCAATGGCGGGAATGAAGCGGCAAAGGTAACCGAAAGCCAGCTTACGCTGGTTCAGTCTGCGGATAACCATAGAACAGCTATTTCCGGCGTATCCATGGATGAAGAGATGTCCAACATGATGAAGTTCAAATTTGCGTATGATGCTTCCTCCAGGGTGCTTAACGTTATTGATTCCATGGTTGAAAATGTAATTATGGCTATGGGCAAGGTAGGAAGATAGGGTTAGCAAGCAGTTTACTGATCTCTATATGGCAGCAAATATATAAGAAAAATCAGTTTTATTTATGATAAAGAATAGGTGAGATATTATGAGACAGAGCTTTTTCGGATTTAACATCGCACTCAGCGGACTATATACTGCACAAAAAAATCTTGATATTGTCAGCCATAATATTACCAATGCCACTACACCGGGATATTCCAGGCAACAGGCTGTTCAGAATGCCTCCAGACCACTCTCGGTACTGGATGGCACCGGAATGATTGGAACAGGCTCGGAAGTCACAAGTGTGGAGCGCATCAGGGATGAGTATCTGGACTTCAAGTTTTGGAGTGAAAACATAGCAAGCGGTGAGTGGAGCAAAAAGGCAGAGCTTCTGTCTGAAATAGAGGCAACCTTCAATGAGCCTTCTTCTAGTGGTTTCGTAACCATTATGAACGAGTTTTTCAATGCTTATCAGGAACTGGCAAAGGATCCGTCAAGCCCATCTGTACGTGCACTGGTACGTGAAAAGGGCTTTACAATGGCAAATTATTTTAATAACACGGCCACGCACTTTGAGAAGCTTCAGGAAGACATTAATGATATGGTCAGAATTACTGTGGATCAAGTCAATTCCTTAGCTGGGCAGATTCAACAGTTGAATAAGCAGATTTATAATTTTGAGATACAGGGGCAGTCTGCCAATGATCTTCGTGACTCCCGGACCCTGCTGGTAGACAAGCTATCAAAGATGATAAACATTCAGGCTACCGAGGTATCCTATGGGAAGCTTCCTAACGGAACAGATGATATCCATTTTCAGATTACTGTAGGTGGTAAGTCTTTGGTGGATCACTTCAGTCTAAGTAAACTAAAGCTGGAACAAAGGCAGACAAAGCTAAATGAAGAGGATGCCGGAAATCTATATCAGGTTAAATGGGAAGACGGTAATTCAATAAATATTACCGGCGGTGAGTTAAAGGGACTTCTGGATGTTAGGGACGGAAAGGACGGTGCCATTGGTACCGACGGTGTAACTCAAAGCCCTATATATAGGGGAATACCCTATTATCAGATGAAGCTGAATGAGTATGTTCAAACCTTTGCAATGGCCTTCAATGAAGGCTATATGCCTGACAGCAATGGCAATCTTACCGCAGGGGCAGGCCATGTAAACGGGTATGGCTATGACGCTGATATAACAGGCCCCGGAAC
>JAEZIV010000127.1 GCA_023436515.1 Bacillota bacterium | reverse complement strand
CGCGGACACCAGTCTCTTCATTAACCAGGTCGGTTAATATGGCATCTGCTGCTCTGCTTATTGGAATAACATCAGATATTAGGTCTTCTGAGTGCATTTTTAGGGATTGGGTAGAAAACATGCTTATTCCTACAATGAATATCATTAATACTAAAACAATAATGTAACTGCTGATGAGTTTTTTTGCTACAGACATGTGGTACCTCCATTAATATGTTTATAAGTATGAGCTATGGATAATTATCGGCAGAAAAGTAAATTATGTTAACTAAAAATATTATTTTTTTGATATGTGAATGGGCTAATGGATATAAGCTTCAAGAAGTAAAACTCTTGAATGAGAGATATAACTTGTCATGCATGGATTTGTACTAGAGATGACCTTCGCCTTGCAGAAGACCATTAATTATTTCAACAGAACAATATCTCGATTTATGGAAACCACTTGACTTAGTATTGTCTAGAATATACCATAAAGGCAGGCTAAGCTTGTATTTATCATGAAATACAGCTAATTAATTCATTTAGATGGTTTTTGCTACAATAAGCGTTTGTCCTGTGAAGTAATCATCAGATCAAACGCTGCCTGTAACGTTTATATTATAAACTCGCTACATTACGCATAATAAATAGCTCCTTGCATTTATTTTTGTCTTCAGTAATATAAAAAGGCTTTGCTCTATAGTGGAACCTTTTTTTAATTTTAGCGTCTATTTATAATAGGATACGTATTAAGCAACATAAAAAGAGTAGCAGTAAAAGTTAACATAAGGTAGAGGTTGAAGTAAAGATACGTATCACTAAACATATAAGTTTTACATATTTACTATGGCGAGCTAAAATTATTCCAGCTATAGAGAAAAATACTAAATACTAATTGAAAAAGGAGATATAACTATGCATCGCAGAAAAATTATTGGCTTAAGCTTGGCAACTATTCTATCTTTAACTAATCCGGTATTCGCTTCAGATACAGGTAATGTTTCGGAAGGTATAAATCCTTTACCAATATATGCTACTTTAACTCAAGATGAGTCGGTAGTTGCCGTACCTATAAAGGTAGACGTTGAAGTTAAAACCGAATACAAATCTTTCACAGGAGTCGTAAAGAAAATTTCCACTTCAGAAAGTGTTGAAGGAAATAAAATTGCTTATGTTGAGGATAAAGAAGGTACACCTGCAAATATTGTGATTACTAAAGATACATACATCGTCAATAATGAAAAAATTACCGAAGGAGCAACAATTACCGGATTTTATGACGCAAATGCACCTATGCTGATGATATATCCGCCTCAGTATAAAGCAGAAGTTGTTTCGGTTGATAAAGAGGGACAAAATGTTAAAGTCAGCGTATTTGACAAGGATTTAGTAAGTTCTGACAGTTGGCTGAAGCTGAACATCTCGAAGGACACAAAAATAATATCACAGGATGGTAATACCTTTGACGGGGAATTAGCAAATAGAAAGCTTGTAGTACTTTATGGTATTACCACAAGGAGCATTCCGGCTCAAACAACCCCCTCAGAAATAGTTGTTTTATCTGAAAATACCTCTGATACCATTAATGAGCTCACTCCTGGAGAAATACCTCCGAGGGTTGTTTCCTCAATGGATATAGTGGTTAACGATAAAAAAATCGAAGCACCTGCATCATTTACAGATGAGCATGGGACTGTTATGATTCCCCTTCGTGCAGCAGCAGAGGCACTGGGTTTTGATGTGAAGTGGAACGGTGCTATGAAAAGTGTTACCCTCGGTAACGGTATCTCATTAACAATTGGTAAAGACAATTATGTTTACATGAAAACTGCTCCTATTCAATTGGGAACTGCTCCTATAATCGTTGATGGTAGAACCTTTGTTCCAGTGAGCTTCTTTAAAGAGGTTGTGCGTGTAAAAAGTGCAAATATCGTTGATTCACAGATTGTAATAGATAACAGATAGTTTATAGTTTTCTTAGGTTATTATACTGATTACAAAAGTTAACTTAACATATTATGCTTAGAATTTGACAATGGAAACCCCTTGCATAGTAAAATGCCTGGGGTTTCAGTTTTTAGTGGCTTTCGAGTAATCATTTAATAATAAAATACATAATGAATAACTCACAATACAGACTGTTATACATTGGATTTTATTACCTATGATGATAATATGGGAAATGTGAGCGAATATTAATTTAGTAATTCAATATAGCTTCTGCGGTATCCAGTGCCGTCATATAGGAGTTATCTATAGTGTAAATTTGGTCATCATCAAAAACTAATAAATCGTAAAAATGCCTTATCCATTTATCCGGTGTAATGCTGGTATGAGAAGTCCTTATTTGGCATCGTTGTACAGTAACTTGATATTCGGGCTTGAGAAGAATCAACTTGTATTTTATGGTACGAGATTCAAAGAATTCTATAAACTTTTTATAGTCTTCAGGCAAAATAACATGTGACAAAACGATGTTATTGCAAAATAAAGATAAAATATCAATTTCACATTCAATCTCGCTAATTAATTCGTTCCACTTATACTGTTTAGTCCCTTTTTTGTGCCGGAGGGATTGTATGGCACAATCACCGTCAATGGCAAGCCAACCTCTATCTGCAAGCAGCTCTGCAATGGTAGTCTTGCCGCTGCCACAAGTGCCATTGAGTACGATGATATTACCACCACTGCAAGTATGAGAGATTGCCACCTCTGCACCACATAATCTGCAAATGGGTAGTATAGGCATAATATTAATATTTTGCTTCCTCAAACCCTCACTATATATCTTTACATTATCTTTAGAAATTTCGCCGCAGTTTGGACAATTAATAATAATCATCACCCATTTCCATTAATATGGATTTCTCACAGTTGCTTATTAAATAGCTATTGTGTGGTAGCTTTGATGCTAGAAATGCTTAATTAGCTTCACTTGCCTCCCCATATGCCATTAGAATTTCATCGCACACACCGCCCATTTTCCGCAAAATATCCGCAATCTGAGCTCGGAGCTCATGTGTTCTGAACTTATCAATAGGAGGAAAGAAGCCACCTTGAAGGGCCCATATCTCATCCTTGTAATCCTGCATTTTCTTATACAGCGGTAATAATGTTACAGCCATAGTTAAATCAGGGTAATGCTCGACTGCGCTCTTGAAAAAGTCGTAGGCCGAGCTGGTGCAGACGCAACAATAGGGAGAGCAATGTAAATTCCAGCAGATATCGTTGAGCTTTTCATCGGATTTGTTTTCAAAAAAGGAGTCGGTTTCAAGGGTAGCGGCCCAAGTTTCAAATGCCAGCTTGCCGAAGGCATACATTCCGCCATCCCCTTCGGTTGGGGGCAAAGTTAAAAAAGTGGGGATGGAGTCAATCACACTTTGATAAATTTGCTGAATATCTGTGGAGGGTAATTTTTCACCTGCAAAAAACAAACCCTTCGTGGTATCCAATCCATTTATGATGGCAGAGTAACCATACTCATCTATAGATCCCTCGGGCAAACGCTCAGGGCCAGGATAGAGATTGACATATAGCACATCATTTTTATCATAACCACCAATCAGAGAACCTTCGGGCAATGTGTCAGATACCCACCGCACTCCATCTGCGTCGGTTAAGGAACACGTCACATTTCCCATACCCCAGGCCATGACAGGTATGTCC
>JAEZIV010000025.1 GCA_023436515.1 Bacillota bacterium | reverse complement strand
GTAACAAGCTCTGGGATCATTGTCCAGTCAACCTTCTGTGTCCATCTGCTCCCACGAATTCCACAGGCCAAAACATAATTTTCCAAACTATCTATTCTCTGCTTATCAAAGCCTGTCAATCCGGATTTTAAATACCTAAAAACCGATTCATAGGACCAGTTCTCTATAAAAATATCAAGCATTGCCAGTACCAGCTTAATCAGTGGATGGCTTAGTATTTCAGATTTCGAATCTATAAAGCAAGGTATACCATATTCTTCAAATATAACCTCTATTAGCTCCTGATACCCGGAAAGATTTCTTGAAACCACTGCAATATCCTTAAACCTTAATCCATTATCTCTGCATTGGCGGATGATATCCCCGGCACACTCTTCAATTTCGGTATAGAGACTTACAGCTTCAAATAACTCTATATCCTTTGTTTCCTTTGTATAAGTATTATAGGGATATGCATAATAATTCTTCTCCAGGCTGGCTAATTCTTCACTATCTCTAAATCTCGGCAGCTGTCCTCCGCAGTGGATAGGTTTGAGAAGCTCGACAGAATTACTTGCTGCCAAACTGGCAAGCTTCCGGTATGTTCTTTTGGACGAAAGAAAAACATCTGTAGTTTCTCTACCCTCATCCTCCAATACATCAGAACACATTGTTACATAAACTTTTTTGGCTTTCACAATCAGCTTGGATATAACCTCAAACTCCTGAGGCGTAAAGCCTGCAAAGCCATCTATCCAGATTTCCGAATCATCATACATCCCAGTATTGTCAAGCTTTTCTGCAAGCAACGTAAGCTCATCATCAACATCCCTGTATCTGGAAACCAGCAGTTCCTCAAATTTTGAATATACAAGCTTAATTTCAATAAGCTTCTGGTATAGATAAGATTCTTTATCTATATTTTCAAGGACATTATCAATTTGGCGGGGATGCACATTGTACCTTTTCAATTCGGTAATCAGACCTGCAATAGTATTTACAAAACCCTTGCAGGCTGCAGACTTGTTAAAAATTTTCAAGTCGTTCTTCAGCTTATCCATTATGTTATAAAGGAGCATGGATTTTCCGGCAGGATGAATATGAGGGTAAGTTATTCCACCAACCTCATTTAGAACTCTGTAAGCCATTCTTCTGAAGCTAAGTACCTCAGTACTGAGAATTCCACCTGTTTTTAGCACCTTTATAAGATCATGCTCTGCCTGAAAGGTATACTGCTCCGGTACAAGGAGTACGAGCTTCTGTACCTTTTTATCAGAAATTCTGGCTTTTATTTGATTCAAGCAAGTAAAGGATTTCCCAGAGCCGGCTCGTCCATATATAAATTGAAGGCTCATATCATGTAATCCCCTTTGTAAAGTTAAGTTTTATTGTAGCTAATCAAGCTTTACTTTTACTGAATACATTAGTTATGTGTTCAGCGGAAAAATTTCTTTATCTGTTTTCTTAATAACAGATACTGTAATCAGATAGAACAGTGCTGAAGTAATGAAAGTGGATATTAAACCTCCTACCGGATTAAAGGATGAGGTATAAAACAACGTGTATGTTGGTATGGCTGTGTCAGGATAACTTACAAGTATAAAACAGAATAAATTGTTCACAGCATGAGCTCCCATGGCTGCTTCAAGAGAATTTGTCCTGATAGTAACAATAGCAAGTGCCATACCAATAACAAAATAATTGAGAATCATACATATTGTACTGAACACACCCATTTTACTTGATGCGTATATCTCAGGATTTGCAAGATGCGGCAGGGTAAACAAAACACCCGATATGAGTGAAAGCACCCATCCGTTCTTAATCTTGACACCAAAGCTCTGTATTACATAGCCTCTGAAAACCAGTTCCTCTGTTGTGGTCTGGATTGGTGTCATTATCAGTATCAGTGGCAGTGTCAGCCAAAACTTCTCTGGGTCAAAGGAATAGGTGTAAGCATTGGGATTAAACCAATAATCAACAGCTGTTCCGGCAATTAATAAAAACCCGTAAATAATAAAACTAATAAAAAAATTTGCCCATTTAAGCTTTCCGGTAAAATTTAAAAGTGTCCCGAAGTGTCTTTTATGTATAAACTTAACAGCAATATAGACACCAAATAGCATAAAATATATAGATAAATTAGTAAAAATATAGTTAGCTACCGGGTCAATATACTTTACTATAAAGCCCACAACATCATTTTGCAGCATAGGATCAAAAATGATATCTGGATTTTTTACCATTACATAAATAATGGGTATTGAGGCTATGCTCCCACCTATAAACATAAACATGTACATAATAACCGCTGCTGACGAAATAAATCTGGATGGTCTGGTATCTCCGGTCAATGCTAAATTTTGATATTTTGTAACCAATGCTTTCCCTCCAAGTAAAATGACTATTCGCTGGCATAATAAATCACTAATAATTATAGCATTTTTCAATAGTTAATAAAATCCCTGTTTATGGATGAAACTTTCAATCATAAATATTTATTTTTCTTGTTTTTGGGTATATTATTATTAACAATAATGAAACTTTTAATTCTATTTATGTATTAGGATAATAACCTGAAAATATTCGGAGGTATATATGCACGATATTATAATCATTGGCGGTGGACCTGCCGGCTATTCTGCAGCCTTATACAGTTCAAGAGCTAAATTCGATACACTGGTTATTGAAAAAATGTTTACTGGCGGGCAAATGGCTACAACGGATGTAATGGAAAACTATCCTGGTTTTGAGGAGCCTATCGGCGGCTCAGATCTTGCCTTGCGAATGGAGAAGCAGGCAAGGAAATTTGGAACTGTAGTACTTAATGATGAAGTTATTGAGATTGATATTAACTCTAAAGTAAAGGTGGTTAAAACCCGAAAAAACACATATGAGTGCAAAGCTCTTATTTTATGTATGGGAGCCTATCCAAAAATGCTTGGGCTTGATAAAGAGCAAGAATTCACTGGAGCTGGTGTATCTTATTGTGCTGTTTGTGACGGGGCCTTTTACAAAGGAAAAACTGTTGCAGTTGTAGGCGGTGGCGACACTGCTGCTGAGGACGCCCTTTATCTGGCAAGATTTTGTCCGAAAATCTACATTATTCATAGGCGTGATCATATGACAGCGGCTAGAATATTGCAGGATGAACTATGCTGTAACAAAAAAATTGAATTCCTATGGAACTCTGTTGTTGAAGAGATTCAGGGACAATTTGGAGTGGAGGGGCTTAAAATCAAAAACCTTGTTACACAGGATGTTACTGAGCTTAAGGTGGATGGTCTATTTATCGCAATTGGTCTGAATCCAAACATATCTTTGATTAACGGTAAGGTGGAGCAAAGTATGGATGGCTACATTATAACAGACGAAAGAATGCAAACAAGTGTCCCTGGGGTTTTTGCCGCCGGTGATCTCCGCCAGAAATTCCTGCGGCAGGTAATCACTGCTGCTGCTGACGGTGCAACAGCCGCATACTCTGCAGAGCTTTATATCACTGAGAACAAATGGTGAAACCTTCCGCGTTTTATTTGTTTTTGATGGGGAAATATAATCATGAATTCCAATAAGAAAGGGTGATTATATGAAGGTCAGAGACGTTATGACTAAAAATGTTGCTTTTGTTAACTCAGCTGCAAATGTTACTGAAACCGCTCAGTTGATGCAGCAGCACAATGTGGGTTCCATCCCCGTGTGCGATAAAAATGGTGTTGTCGGTATTATAACCGACAGAGATATTGTGGTAAGAACCATTGCAACTGGTAAGAATCCACAGCAGACACCTGTTACAGAAATAATGACAACTGGTGTAGCTACCGTTACTCCTGATATGGATATGCATGATGTTGCCCAGAGAATGGCGACCAGTCAGATTAGAAGAGTTCCTGTTATTGAAAATAACAATCTGGTAGGAATTGTAGCTCTTGGTGATGTAGCCGTTGATGCTAAATATTATACCCAGGTTGCCGACACCCTTGAGAATATCTCGACACCCTCAAGACCGCAATAATTTATTTATAAGCTGTAAAAAACCATCAGGCCGGCATTTCTGCCGACCTGATACTTTTATTTGTCCACACCTGTAAAGATGAATATTGCAGCTCTTAGGAAAGCTGCAGCACCATCGCCAATTTTATCATAATAAGCCTTAAATCGTTCATCCTCAACATACATTTGTGCGAGTCCCGCATGTGCCTCCTTGCTGTAGCTCCCCCATGTATAGGAAAGCCATTGTCTGTGAAGGTCTGCAGCCTTTTGACCAAGCTCTCCAGCCGGGTCGCCAGTCTCCATTGCCTCCTTCAGGGTTTCACTAATCTCCAGGTTCAGTCTCTCAAACTGTGCGTATTGTTCATCTGTCATGCTCATGAGTTTTTTGTTTGCCTCATTAACAGTATTATCCCCGTATTTTGCTCTTATTTCCTTTCCATAGCTATTCTCATTATCTCTAATCAAATTTTCCTTAAAGCCCTCAAATTTTTCCTTGTCACTCATAATAATACTCCCTTCTGCTGCTTTCAAACTTTTTTCAATGTTTTTAAGCAGTATATCTATTTTCTCTTTCTTTGCCAGAAGCTTGCTGCGATGGTCTCTTAAAGCCTGAGCCCCATTATAGCCAGGTGAGGTAATAATTTCCCTAATACTGTCAAGATCCACCTCCAGCTCTCTATAGAACAGTATTTGCTGTAATTTGTCCACCTCGGCCTGGCCGTAAATCCTGTATCCTGATGAACTGATTCTTGCCGGCTTAAGAATTCCAATCTCATCATAATACCTGATAGTTCTTGTACTGACTCCTGCAAGAGATGCCAGTTTTTGCACTGTGTATTCCATTTAACTCCCTCCTGACAGATTAACTATACACCTTCACCCAGCGTTAAAGTCAATACCTTTAATATTTTTTAGGTAATTTTATGTTTGCTTGAAGTCAATATTTAAATCACGTTATTGTTGAGTAATTCATAGTATAAAGTAGTATTTTCATATTACATAAGGATTCGGAGGTTATATGAGTTATACAAATCCCCACGGATTTCCTCAGGGACCGGCAACAAGGCTTACAAGCCTGCTAAGAGAGGTAATGATAGCTGAAATTGTTGCTATAAACGGATACCAGAACCATATACTCAATTCCAGCTTTACTGAGATTAACGAGGTATGGCATCATATAATGGTTGATGAAAAAAACCATTACGGCATAGCAATAAATTTACTCAGAAAGTATGACCCGGTTGAAAACAAATATTTCGTAAATCCTCATGAGGCAATTTTATCAAATGAGTTTGAAAACGCTTCTAACGGAATGTCAGATCCAGCTTCAACAGCTTCAACAGCTTCAAACACTGTAAACACTGTAAACACTGCTAAAAACAGTACAAGTTCCGTTAAAAGCAATACAGGCGGGAATGGGAAAAGCAACTCAAAATCCAACCCCAGACCCCAGCCTGTAAACCAGGCAGATAAACTTTCCCGTGAAAAATTTATTGTTTTGAATTTTTTGAGGGAGGATATAAAGGGTGAGCTGGAAGCTGTTATTCTATACGAGGATGAGCTTTCACATATACAACAAAAGGATGTTCGGCACGCTCTTCAAAAAATTATTGATGATGAAAAGGAGCATACCGAACACCTTACTCAGGTTTTGTTAAAATATGATCCTGATCCCTATAAACCCCTTTAGAATGATGTACCCTGTCAGTACTACCATATGGTGTCTGACAGGGTTATTGGGCTCTTTAAAGGCTAATTTATTCAGGTTTAAATATTTCTACTCGGTTTCTTCCGGCTTGTTTTGCTGCATAAAGTGCTTTGTCTGCACTCTTTATCATATCGTCTGAGGATATATTGTCATTTATCTCCTTACAATATAAGCCCATACTTATTGTAATCCTAATGTTTTCTTTGCCTGTATAAAACTCGGTACTCTCCACCGTCGCTCTGATTCTTTCACATAACTTGTAGGCATTTTCGGCACTTGTTTCGGGAAGAACAATGCTGAATTCTTCTCCCCCATATCTGCCAACAATGTCTCCATTTCTAGAGGCCTTAATCAGAATATCGGATAACTCTTTAAGTATAATATCTCCGGCTGTATGCCCGTAAGTGTCATTTACCTTCTTAAAATAATCAAT
>JAEZIV010000390.1 GCA_023436515.1 Bacillota bacterium | reverse complement strand
TCTGATCTGCATAGTATACACCCCAGTTCCATACCGCTGCAGTAAGGTAAGCCTTTGGAGCTGCGCTTGCACTGTCAGCGTTGTAACCTATAGCGAATGCACCCTTTTCCTGAGCTGCAATAAGAGGAGCGGTTGTATCCTGGTGCTGAGCAATTACGTCATTTCCTTCGTCAAGTAATGCTGTTGCTGCCTGTTTTTCAAGCTGAGCATCATTCCAGGTATTTGTCCATTTTACATTAACAACTGCATCAGGATTAACTGAACGTACTCCCAGGGTAAAGGAGTTAATTCCTCTGATAACCTCAGGAATTGGCATGGCAGCTGCATATCCGATCTTATTAGTCTTTGTCTTTAAGCCTGCTACTATACCTGTGAGGTATCTTGCCTCTTCTATTTTACCGAAGTAATTCACAAAGTTCTTATCATTTGACATGTAGCCTGAGCAGTGGAAGAACTTGACATCAGGATATTCTTCTGCAACCTTAGCAACAAATTCCATATATCCGTAGCTATTGGCAAATATTGCCTTGCAGCCCTGGTCTATAAGGTTCTTCATAGCCTTTTCTACTTCAGCTGTCTCAGGAACATCCTCAACCTTTACTGTTATTACACCCTTGTCGCCAAGCTTTTCCTCAACATACTTACGTCCCAAATCATGAGCAAAAGAATAGCCGGCATCCCCTGCCGTACCAATGTAAATAAAGCCTACCTTTAAACCCTCTTCCTTTGAGCCGCAGCCTGTAAGTGCAAATGTGCATATCATGACAACAGCCAGCATTAATGCTAATAATCTTTTCATTTCAAATCCCCCTATTTCTATTTATTAATGTAATATATTAATGCCTCCGTTTTCCGGGAGCACTTAATCCTTTTAATTATGTTAACTTATAAGTTTAATCTTTAAAAATAATCTCTCCATTTTCCATGCTTTTTAGTATAGCCAAGGATTGAACTTCCAGGCCCTTCTCTCTAAGAAGGTTTCCTCCGTTTTGAAAGCCCTTTTCAATAGCTATCCCAATGCCGGCAACCTCTCCGCCTGCCTGTCCGACGATGTCAACCAGACCCAAGGCAGCTTTGCCGTTGGCAAGAAAGTCATCAATTATTAAAACTATGTCCTGGGAATTAATATATTTCTTTGAAACCCTAACACTATAGGTCTTCCCCTTTGTGAAAGAGAATACTTCAGTGACATAGGTGTCAGCATCCAAATTCTTCGCTTCGGTTTTCTTTGCGAATACAACAGGGACATTGAAATATTGCGCTGTTATGCAGGCAATTCCTATGCCAGAGGATTCAATTGTCAAAATTTTGGTTATTTTTTTGTGAGCAAATAATCTGTGAAACTCTTTGCCCATATCGTTGAAAAGCTGAACATCCATCTGATGATTCAAAAATGAATCAACCTTTAAGATATCATTGCCTATTACTTGACCGTCCTTTAAAATTCTCTGCTTCAAGAGCTCCATCTTAATCCTCCGAAATAATGAAATATAATGCTTAACAAAATATTTCCTGTCATAAGTAACTGGACTAAACCCACAAAAATCTGGCTTAGTTAAATAAAAGGCTCCCAATCATGGATTGGGAGCTCTATTCCTACGACAATTAAATATGTCAAAGATGAACACCCGTAGCAAAGCCATTTACGGCGGCTTCGTAGAAACTTTCGGACCATATCACCGAGTATATACGGGATATTTTTCAATATAAAATAATACTGAAAAACACCATTATTTAGTTTTTTTGAGTTGCCGATTTATTTCGACAAAGCTATTGTATCTTAGACTAAAAAAAAAATCAAGAATAAAATGAACGTTTTTAAGAAATTCGCTTAAAAAGTTCGCCTATTTTTTTACTCTTTTCCAACAAATACATTAAGGGCAAGCCCACAATATAGCATGCAATAATCTGACCAACTCCTACAGAAACCATAATTCCCAAAAATGCACCCCAGGATGGAGTACCGGATAAGTAGTTCAACTCTACCCCAACTATTACAGCGTTTAGGAGTACCGGTGGCAGAGGTGCAAGCCACTTTCTCCCAGACTTTCCATGGGTAAGCTTGTATGTCAGAAATGCTGCCAGCAGAGTTGTCAGGCTACCCACCACAATATCTATAATACCGTAGCCTCCTATGATATTCGCCAGTAGGCAGCCCACAAACAAGCCAGGGATGGCTACCGGAGTAAAATAGGGTAAAATTGTAAGAGCTTCTGCCAGTCTGCTTTGCATGGGCTGAAAGCTTGTCGCATAAAAAAGCATGGTCAGCACCAGATAAACTGCCGCTATCATGGCTGATGTGGTCAGCCAGGTTAATTTCTTGTTCTTCATATTTAATACCTCTCCTTTTGCCGCGACCAGTTGTACAGCTAAAAACCAGGAGAATAAGCCTTTCACCTTTTATTTCTGAAAAGCTGGGAAACAAAACAAAATACTGCCCTGCTTATGCAGGCAGCGTCGCCGTAGTTTTATTCGAAGCTTTATTAAAAGCTTCAGACAGGATGGTCACGAACTGTCTTAATATTTATTTGTTGAAAATTATATCACTATTTGTTGGTTAATTCAATCACTTTAGGTGGCTAATGTTTTCAACTGTATCCATTCAGGGAAAAGCACGTAAGCACCATCAAAGGGTCTGGTTATTCCGAAGAATCTGATGTTTGTAAACCACACTAATATAAAGCAAGCCGCAATCTGAACCAAAAACTTAGGAAATGCACTGAGGTCTCTTTCGAATTGTCCTCAAAATTTTCCTTTACTCAATGATATTTCTCATGTATAATTTATTATTTGGGAAGATAATGTTTTTATTTTTATACAATGATGTCTCTTTATTCGAGTACCCTACTTAGTATCAACAATGAGACAATGGATTATGGAGGTAGTTACTATGTATGACGTTGCAATAA
>JAEZIV010000358.1 GCA_023436515.1 Bacillota bacterium | reverse complement strand
ATTTTACCCTCTGCAATCACTTCAGCTGTATACGCAATACAATCAATCCCTACAGAATCAATGGGTCCGCCCTTATCATCGGCCAGCCCCAGGACAGGACCACAGGCATGACAGGAAACTGGCTGAGCATGATACCTTCTGTCGGCGGGATTTGTATACTCGCCATAACATGCTTCACACATCTCAAAGCAGCTCATTGTAGTTTTATCTCTGTCATAAGGGATATCCTTTATAATAGTAAACCTTGGGCCGCAATTAGTACAGTTTGTGAAGGGATACATATATCTTCTGTCCTGTGGAGCTTTTATCTCATCAATACAGTCCTTACAGGTAGAAACATCGGGAGATATAAAAATATGGCCCTTGGATAAGCTCTCACTCTCTTTTATATTAAATCCGTCAAAGCCAACCATATTCAACTCTTCAAAGTCAATACTCTCAATCCTTGACAGCTTAGGAGCCTTCGCCTTTATATTTTCTATAAATATTTCAAGTTCATTTACTCCTGCTTCTACTTCAATAATAACATTACTGTCTGTATTTCCTACCCAGCCCTTGAGCTCCATACTGCTTGCCAGATTAAAAATAAAGGGCCTGAATCCCACGCCCTGAACAATACCTGTAATTGTTATTCTATATCTTTTCATAATCAGCCTTCCAATAATACTAATAACATCCTTCCATTTATATCAATAACAACAATTAACCCCTTCAGAGTCCTTAAGTTTCCAGGAAGGCTCTTGTTGTCTTCATGTCACATTCAATCTGCTGCTTTAAAAAATCTACAGATTCAAACTTCTTCTCATCTCTGATCTTCTTCAGGAAAAACACCTCAATCTTTTTACCGTATATATCCTGATTAAAATCAATAATATGTGTTTCCACTGTTTTTTCCTTAACATCCTCAAAGGTAGGGTTATAGCCTACATTTGTCATGCTGTTATACAACTTCCCATCCAGTAGTGTTTTAGTAATATAAACTCCATTTGCAGGCAATACCAGAAACCGCTCAGGGTGAATGTTGGCAGTAGGAAAGCCGATAGTATTTCCTATTCTTCTTCCGCTTACAACTTCAGCTGTGATTGAGTAATTCCTTCCCAATAGCTTATATGCTTTTTCAAGATCACCCTTTGAAATGAACTGTCTTATTCTGGTGCTGCTTATTACTTCATTTTCACACTTAATGGCTGGTATGATTACCACCCTAAAGCCATACTTCTCACCGAGCTTTTTAAGAAGATCGGTATCTCCCTGTCCCATATATCCGAAATTGTAATCATATCCAACTACAGCCAGCTTTATATTAAGTTTCTCAACCAAAATCTTTTTTACAAAGTCCTCAGGCGATAATCTTGAGAAGTCCTCATTAAATTCATCAAAATACAAGTAATCCAGGTTAATCTCCCCAAGAAGCTCAACCTTTTTTTGCTCTGTCAACAAGAGTGGAGTAATAAGCTTCTTTCTTAAGATATTGTCTGGGTGTTTAGTAAAAGTATAAACAATTGAGCAAAGGCTGTTTAGCTGACATTCTCTTATAAGAGTGTTGATCAGAGCCATATGTCCAATATGTAAGCCGTCAAAATTACCAAGACCTACACCGGTTTTTATTGCAATATTTATTGAGTCACCTTTAGAATGAATAACCTGCATAAACTTCTCCGTTCTGCACCATAGCGTTCAAAATAGTATGTAGACTGGTTTGCATTTATAGTAAATCCCTAAAAAAACTTTTTTGATTTAAGAAAGGTGCCTCGGGAATCTATAAAAGCCTGTCCTAAGCCTAAAAAAGCCCCACAGTTATTATATACCCTTAAATAAGCTTCGGTATCAATGCTCTCTCGAGCTAAAGGCACCGCAACACCATTAGTGTACTTGAAGGTTTCTTTTTCATTTAACTCTATATGTGCAAGCTCCTCAAAAACAGTTTCTACCGATATTAGGCGGCTTTCCAAAGCACCTTCGGCAGAGAGCGACTTGATTTCCTCCAATGTCAACGCATTATCAAGGCAATATTTGCCCGCTCTTCTTCTAACAAGAAATGACATATGACCGCCACAGCCCAGTTTCTCACCCATATCATGGCATAGGGTCCTGATATAGGTTCCCTTTGAACAATGCACATCAAAAAGTACCTTTTTTACAAGCTTAACCTCCGGAATGTTTGAGCCATCACTAACTACAGCCTTGTCTTCCCATATTCTGAGGATTTTTATGTCAAATACTCTAATTTTCCTTGGTTGCCGTTCGATTACTTCTCCCTGCCTTGCAAGCTCGTACAGCTTCCTGCCCTCGATTTTGATTGCAGAATACATGGGAGGCACTTGATCCAGCTCACCTACAAAGCTCATAATCGTTTTTACTACAGCCTCATTATCGGCTTCAAGTTCACCGGAATAAATGGCCTGTCCTGATGAATCCTGGGTATCTGTAGCCCAGCCCAATGTTAGTTCAGCTCGATATTCCTTATCCTTGTCAATAATAAATTCTATTGCTCTTGTGGCATTTCCAATACATATCGGCAAAACACCTACCGCCGAAGGGTCCAGAGTCCCTGTATGTCCAATTTTCTTCTGTCCGGCTGCTTTTCTCAGAAAGCTTACGACATCAAAGGATGTCATACCAGCCGGCTTAAGTACATTTATAATTCCGTTCATAGTTTATTTTAACTCATGCCTCTTTTTCTATATGTTTACAATTTTTCGGCTATTGCCTTTACCAATTGCTCCCTGACCTGCCGAAGATTACCCTTGACAGAGCAGCCCGCTGCCTTCTTGTGCCCTCCGCCTCCAAAGCTCATAGCAATCTCAGATACATCAAAATAGGTTTTGGACCGGAGGTTAATTCTGCATTCATCAGGAGTCTTTTCCTTAATGAGTAAAGATACCTCAACACCCTCAATGGATCTGCCTATATTTACAATACCATCACAATCTTCATCGGTAGCTCCGGTTGATCTTAAGTCCTCCTGAGAAATTGATACCACAGCAAGTCTATCATTTTCACAGAGCTCCAATTGTTCAATTGCTTTTTGTGTTAACTTCAGCTTTGTATAAGTAGTATTTTCAAAAATTCTTTGAGAAAGATCGCTTATGTCAATTCCTGTTTCTATTAATTCCGATGCAATTCTATGAGTATCGGCAGTTGTGTTGCTGTATTTAAATGCACCTGTATCGGTAGTAATAGCAGTGTATAAACAAGCTGCTATATCCATGGTAATCTTTAGCTTTAGCTTCTTAAGCAAATTAAATACGATTTCCCCGGTGGAAGCAGATTTCTCATCCACGTGGTTAAGTAGAGCAAATTTAGTGTTAGTCACATGATGATCTATATTTACTGTACAGGGAGCTTTAAAGAATATATCTCCCCTCGTTCCCAATCTTCCCACATCACCGGTATCCAGAGCAACATTCACATCCATCGCCTCATCACTTGGTTGGTAAAACCCTGCCAGATTTACTCCTGGTAGAAATTGGTATACTGAAGGAATATTTTCTTCCAGATATACTACAACCTTTTTACCTGCATCCTGAAGTGCAAGGGCAAGTGCAAGACATGATCCTATGGCATCTCCATCGGCAGATATGTGTGGAAAAATTGCGACTCCACCTGCTTCAGACAATATTTTGACAATTTCTCTGTCCATGTATCCTCCAGTATCCTTACAGCTGCATGCTCTGCACCTGCTTAATCTTTTAATTCCTTCTTAGCATCATCCAATAGTTTATTAATATATATTCCATGCTCTATTGAGGTGTCAAGTTCAAAATGTATTTCGGGGGTATATCGGAGCTGAACCCTATGACCCAATTCACGCCTTATAAAGCCGGCAGCACTTTTAAGAGCACTAATGGCATTTTTCTTTTCTTCATCATTGCCCAGGACCGATATAAATACTTTCGCATATCTGAGATCCTTTGTTACTGAGCAGGAGATTATGCTCACCATATTCGGAAGTCGCGGATCCTTTAAATCGTTTTGTATAATACTGCTTATTTCTTTCTTAACCTCTTCAGATATCCTGACTATTCTGTCTGCCATCTGCTTTACCTCCATCATTCGATTTATTACATAAATAGTATCACCATAATAAAATTTTCAATGACATAATACGAATAGGTTGAATTGGAATTTAATCCTATTCAACCTATTCCAAATTAATTAGACAACTTTATCTTTTAACCTCTTCCATTATAAAGGCTTCAATAATGTCGCCTTCCTTAATGTCATTGAAACGCTCAATAGACACACCACATTCATAGCCTTGAACGACTTCCTTCGCATCATCCTTAAATCTCTTTAAGGATGCAAGCTTGCCTTCGTGGATAACAATACCCTCTCTGACTACCCTGACCTCTGAGTTTCTCTGAACCTTACCGTCAGTAACATAAGCACCACCTATAGTTCCAATACCAGAAACCTTGAATGTCTGTCTGATTTCGATATGGCCCAGGACAACCTCCTTAAAGGTAGGCTCAAGCATACCCTTCATAGCAGCCTGAACATCCTCGATGGCCTTGTAAATAACGCTGTAAAGACTCATGTCAACCTCAGCATTCTTGGCAGCTTCAGCAACATTAGCTCCTGGTCGAACATTGAAGCCTATGATAATTGCATTTGATACCTGTGCCAAGGTTACGTCTGATTCGGTAATTGCGCCAACAGCACCATGTATTGTCTTTACTCTAACCTGATCATTAGTTAACTTTTCCAGTGACTGCTTAACTGCTTCTACAGAGCCCTGAACG
>JAEZIV010000354.1 GCA_023436515.1 Bacillota bacterium | reverse complement strand
CCTCATCTGATCTAGCCGGCATATCTATTACTGCTGTACAGCCTGTTGTAAAAGTAAAAGCAATCATAAAGCATAAACAAAAATAAAATATTTTTTTCATGTAAGCCCCCATATTGAATAAAATCTGCTCCGTTTCCAACGTAGCCTAGCCTCCCTGAAGAACCTCCTGATAAACACTACAGATATAAGCTGATTTATTCAGCATAATTATTACCTTCACAAAGCAAGCTGGGGTTCTCTGTAATATTATCTTCTATCCAGTTTATCATTTTTTGGACTGACTCATTCCATTCAAGCATTCTGCTTCCCTCCTGAAAAAAGTATATCAAAGAGGAAAAAAATTAACTTAATATAAGTTGCAAAAATTAACAAAGCTATTTGAACTTCTTTCTTTTTAGCAATTGAGAGGTGTCCAGGGTATTTGCTTCAGTACCCTTGGACATATCCTTATTTTGTGGAATTTTCTCAGTAACTTCCTGGGGTGCTTCAGCGTAATTGTCTATGTTACGATAGCTTTCAACAGGCCTTGAATTGGCAGCAGTCTCCTCTATAACCACTTTTTTGGCTGTCCTCACTCTGGTTTTTACACTATTGCTCTGAGATTTTATAAGCTTGCTTTTTATCCTTCCAGCCAACTGCAGCAGCTTGTTCACATTCAAGTTCAGCCTTCTGAAGGCTATGTCAAGCATGAATATTAACAGAAATGCAGAAATAAGGTAGGGAGTCAAATCCCTCTGACCTCTCTTTAACTGCAGCGAGCCGGAAAAAACCTCTTTGGGTTCAGTGATTTTTACTCCACCAATCTCAGCTACCAGCTTTTCTAAATTGTCACTGTTATTGAGTCTGTATTCGGGAGAATACTGTACCGCATACCCCTGCTTGACAGCATTTATAACCTCCCCGTTCTTAGACTGCTTACCGCTCACCATGTAAACACCATTATCTGTAATATTAAAGGTTCCGCTATACTCGCCCGGTGCAATAGGATTGAGCTGTATATCCACTGTTTCTCCATTGGGTGAAATTATTGTAGCAGTAGAGTTCAGTTCATTTTCAAGGTTTTTATTCTTCAAATTTACTGTTCCCTTTGAGCCCTGTTGCACTACTTCGAGGGAGACATTCTCATTATCATAATTTTCAACTGTAAAATTGATAATATTCTGCCAGAGCTTTAAATTCTTATCCCAGGGGATATAGTTGGAATTCCACCTTCCGGCTACATCTGAGTTCCAGGCCACAGCCTTGCCAAGCCCATACTGCCAAACAGTAAGAATCGGATCGTCCTCGTCGCTTCTTAATACTACTCTGGCAGTTTCTTTCTGAGAGGCACCTACGTAACCCAGCAGTGGGGGTAAGCCACCTTCCGCAACACCGGAGAGCACTGAATGCTCATTGGTTATTACAGGTGTAAACTCCCTGTTATTAAGGTAGGTCCTGGCTGCCATAAAGGTCTCTTTAGTAAAAATAGACGGTATATTTGAATACTCATCGGTAACATAGAATCTACCATTACAGGAATTGGCTATCATGTACAATAATTGCTTATCTGAATCCTGCCCCACCGCTACGGTGGAAACAGTAATACTTTCATCATTCATTTTTTTCAAAAGAGCATCATAGCCGGTTCTTTCAGCAATACCGTCAGTCAGCAGTATAACATGCTTGATTTTAGCATCACTCTCCTTGAGGGACTCATATGCCGCCTGCAGTGAAGGAATTATACTTGTTCCCCCGTCTGCACGTATACTTCCGATGTCCTCCTCAATGGCCTTTGGGTCATTGATAACCTGTCTTTTTACCACCCAACTGTACGCACCGTCCAAGGACAAAACACCTATTTCATCCCTGCCCACCCTAAGTGAATCAAGGCTTCTTATTGCACCCTCCTTTGCCATGTCCACCTTGCTTATTCCGGCAACACCTGAGGACATACTGCCCGACTTGTCGATTATGAGCATCATGGCCATTTTGGGAGTTTCCTTCTTCCCACGCATGTCCATATACACAGGCAGAACCTTTTCCAGTGGAGTTTTTGAATAACCGCCAAGAGCAAAGGAATTGTCTCCTCCGGTAGCAATAAAGCCTCCACCAAAGTCCTTTACATAGCTTTCGATTGAGTTTCTGAAACCCTGGTTCAGATTGTCGATTTGAACATTACAGGTGATAATTGACTTGTATGCAGTCATATCCTGGATATTACCAGGTGCAGACCTGGCATTTACAAGAGTATAATCCACTGCAGATGCCTTAAGCATTTTTACCAGCTCATCCGCCTCTCCGGCAGTGTCCTCAATAACAAGAATTCGAGGCTTGGCCACTATGTTTGTATAAGCAGAGGCCTCATTATTTTTAGGCTGACTGTCCTTTTCAGGCTCTATTAAAACATTGTAGCCTTTAAAGCCGCCGGATACGGCCTTATCTCTGAAGACAAACTTATTTTTTCCCTTTTGAAGCTGAACAGTCTGCTCTGAGAGCTTTGTTCTATCACTATTCAAAATAAGCTTTGCATTTTGAATAGTAGTACTGTTTATCGTCACAACAATATTGAATTCCTCATCAAGGGACAGTCTTTCCGGAACCTCAAGCTTCTCAACTAAAGCTTCATCCCCAAGCTTTTTTTCAACCTTATAATATTTAAAGTCTATACCCTGCTCCTGAAGAGAAAGGGCCAGCTTTCCGGAATTCCCCGAATTCTCCTCGCCATCAGAAATCAGAACCACCCTTTTATTACTATTGTCAGGAAATACAGATAGAGCTGCAGCTATTGCGTTTTCTATATTTGTGTAATTCCCGTTAATCTTTCCCTCAATTTTATTAAAGCTTATTTGATCACTGACAAAGCTTTCTACTTGGGCATTATCGCCGAAGGAAATAACACCTATTTTGTCCTTCGACCCCTTAAACTTATTTGCCTCTTTAATAAACTCCTCCATGGATGCCCTGTTGGAGTACGTTGAATCTGATGCGTCTATCAGAAA
>JAEZIV010000292.1 GCA_023436515.1 Bacillota bacterium | reverse complement strand
CCTGATGAGCTTTCTATGACATTATTGGAGGAAGCCGCCATCGAGGTTGTTAAGGTATAGATATAAATTTAACGAAAACGGAGGGAGTATATTACTTCCCTCTGTTTATGTATAACAGAGTTTTCCTTATAGGGAGTAGATAGGGCAAGGGCAAGCTGTTCCGGTAGCCTTTGTTGCCAAGTCAATTACCGAAAAAGCCCGAACTTTAAGCAAATAAAGCTTTCAAGCATCTTTGTTCAGTGTTTGCGTATAGAGTGGCTGCAGTTTATGAGGGCTTGCCTCAAACTAAGTCATCTGTTTCAGGGATTAATAATTGACTAGAATTAAGAACGGAAGGTGTTTTATGGCCAGCGTATATGAATATTTTATATCCTTCACCCTTGCTTTTATTGTTGCATTTTCTACGACTCCCGTTGTTAAAAGCCTTGCTTTTAAAATCGGGGCAGTGGATGTTCCGAAGGATGAAAGAAGAATGCACAAGCAGCCTATTGCCAGGCTGGGTGGGTTTGCAATAATAGCAGGCTTCTTTGTTTCAATACTTTTTAGTATTATAAGCTCAAGGTATTTGGATGTAGGAACTGCGATAGAATTTGACACACAGTTTTATGGGATGATTATTGGTTGCTCAATAATTGCTATTCTAGGGGTAATAGATGATATTAAAGCACTTAGTGCCAAGCTGAAATTTCCCATTCAGATAGTGGCTGCATTGATTGTTGCTGTAACTGGTACCAGGATTGATTTCATTACCAATCCTTTTTCTGATATTGGAATATCAACCTTTGGACCTTGGATTTCATACCCCGTTACAATACTTTGGATTGTTGGTATCACTAATGCCATCAATTTTATTGACGGGCTGGATGGCCTAGCTGCAGGTGTATCCTCAATAGGTTCTCTATCATTGTTTTTTGTTTCGGTTATAAGACCTGAACCCGATATACACACCGCTGTTCTGGCGGCAATACTTGCAGGCTCTGCACTGGGCTTTTTACCCTATAATTTCAACCCTGCTAAAATATTTATGGGTGATACAGGTGCTACCTTTCTTGGCTTCATGCTTGGAACAATATCAATACAGGGTACGTATAAGGCCTACACAGCTATAGCTATAGCTGTTCCAATTCTTGTGCTGGCTCTGCCTTTGTTTGATACGGTATTTGCCATATTGAGGAGAGTTGCCAGCGGCAAATCCCCCATGACTGCAGACAGAGGACATTTACATCACAGGCTTGTGGATATGGGCCTAACACAAAGGCAGTCAGTATCACTAATATACATAGCTAGTGCTGCATTGGGCTTATGTGCTGTAGTGCTTGATTACAAGGGTCCTGTAAGTGCGATAATTCTCGTAATAGCAGTGGCGGTATTTGTTATTGTCGGCTCCATGTATATGAATGAAATGAACAATGCAAGCAAGGCTAAGGAATGTCATCACCTTGAAAACCCGTCAAGGACTGCTGCAATAGGAGGCAGAAAGTTGGAAAAACTAAAAGTAATGACAATATTCGGAACCAGACCTGATGCTGTAAAAATGGCGCCCTTGGTAAAGGAGCTTGATAAGTGCGAGAAAATTGAATCTGTTGTTTGTGTCACTGCCCAGCACAGAGAGATGCTGGATCAGGTGCTTAACATATTCGATATAGTACCTAAGCATGATCTCAATATAATGCAAAGCAGGCAAACACTAACTGGGATAACAACGAGAGCTCTCGAAGGACTTGAAGGTGTACTGGAACAGGAAAAGCCGGACATAGTTCTCGTTCACGGAGATACAACCACCTGCTTTGTGGGGAGTCTGGCAGCCTTTTACAAGCAAATACCAGTTGGACATGTTGAGGCAGGACTGAGAACCTTTGATAAATATTCTCCTTATCCCGAGGAAATGAACAGAAAGCTCACAGGGGCAATGGCCGATATACATCTTGCGCCTACAGAAACGAACAAAGCCAATTTGCTAAATGAAGGCGTTAAAGAGGATGCGATTTACGTTACCGGTAATACAGTGAATGATGCCCTGAAGACTACCGTAAAGGAAAACTACACCTTTGAATGTGAAGCATTAAGAAATATAGATTTTGAGAATAAGCGGATTATCGCAGTTACGGCTCACAGAAGGGAAAACCTCGGAGAGCCTCTGAGAAATATATGCCGTGCTCTGGCTACAATAGTGAATAATTTTGAGGATGTTGAAGTGGTGTATTCAGTTCATCTGAATCCTGCGGTACAGGACACAGCTAAAGAAATTCTGGGTAACAAGGAAAGAGTTCATTTGATACCACCGTTGGATGTCCAGGATATGCATAACCTAATGGCTCGAGCATATATGATAATGACCGACTCGGGCGGACTCCAGGAGGAGGCCCCCACATTGGGCAAGCCCGTACTTGTTCTAAGAAAGGAAACAGAGAGACCTGAGGCTGTTAAAGCGGGTACTGTCAGGCTTGCAGGAACTGTACAGGAGGAAATTGTTGATCATGCTTCAAAGCTGCTTAATGACGGAGCAGACTATGAAAAGATGGCGAAATCAGTTAATCCCTATGGAGACGGTCATGCTTCAGAAAGAATAGTACAGGTGCTGTTATTCCATTTTGGATTGACAGATGAAATGCCAAATGAATTTAAGGTATAGCAATATATTAAGCCTGGGATAGCAGGCTATTATGAAAAAGAGGCTTGATTGGAAAACTTCCAATAATCATCAGGCCTCTTTTTTGTTAATAATTCAGTTATTGATAATATAATTTTAAAGGGTTATATTATCTAGTTACTGCTATTTTCAGGATTGTTTTCATCCTTGCTTGCCTCACCCTGGCTTGAAAGGTCTGTCAGTATAACGATATCAACTCTTCTGTTTTTCTCTCTGTTTGCATCTGAATTATTTGGTGCAAGAGGAGTAAACTCACCATATCCAACGGCAGAAATAAGCTTGGGGTCTACTCCTGCTTTGTCAACAAGTATTCTTAATACGCTTGTTGCTCTAGCGCTGGAAAGCTCCCAATTGGAGGGGAATAACGGGCTATTTATAGGGACATTGTCAGTGTGACCCTCAACTCTTATGTGCTTATTTGGGATTTTGGCAAGTATATCCTTTCCGATGACTAAAACCCTATCTTCAGAGTCCTTTTCAATTACGGCACTGCCTGACTTGAAAAAAAGTCTCTCGTTTATGGATATAACAACTCCTCGCTCCTGCCTTGATACCGAAATACTGCCCTCAAGGCCTTGGCCCTTTACAATCTCCCTGACCTCCTGAGCAATACTGTCAATCTGTTTCTCCTCCAGCTCAGAAGGAATAACAGGAGAGGGCATGGTTGCAGGAAAATTCACCAGTGAATTACCCGTGCCGCTGCCCTGAACGACAGAAAGAGCACCACTGTCCCCGAATATTGAACCAAAGGACTGTGATAGCTGCTGAAATTTTTGTGTGTCAACCTGGCTCATGGCAAATAAAATAATGAACAAAATAAGCAGAAGATTCATCAGATCCGCATAAGTTAAGAGCCAGCGTTCGGCATTATCCTTTACTACCTTTTCCTTAGCCATATTTATGCTTCAGCTCCTTCTTCAGCAGCTGCATCAGCTTTTTTCTTTACGCCGTTGAGCTGTTCCATCAGGTTAAGGTTCAGCTTTTCCTTGATAATACGTGGATTTTCTCCGGCCTGAATAGACAAAAGACCTTCAACAATCAATTCATTTATCATGGTTTCTCTGGCAACCTTTGCTTTGATCTTTCCGGCGAAGGGCAAGAAAACCAGATTTGCGAAGGCAACACCGTACATAGTCGCGATAAAAGCGCCGGCAATTTTGGGACCCAGCGCCAGAGGATCACTGAGATCCTTCAGAATACTAAGCATTCCCATAACCGTACCGGCAACGCCCATAGCAGGCCAGGTACCACCCATTGCTTCAAACAGCTTGACCCCTGACTCGTTAATTTGTTCATGGAGCTCAATCTCCCTACCCAGTATGTCTTTTATAACTTCGGTTTCTATTCCGTCTACCACCAAAGCCAGTCCTTTACGTATCAACTCATTATTATTGGACTGGGCATCTTGCTCTAGGCTTAGCAAGCCGTCCTTTCTTGCCTTTTCCGACAGTTCTGCAAGCTCGTTGATTATATCAATCTCGTTATATTTTTTTTGCTTGAAAACCATTGGAAGTGTAGCTATAGCCTTCTTTAGTTCTGAAAGGGGAAAGGTAACCAGCATCGCTCCAAAGCCTCCAACAAAAACAATAAGAAAGGGCCCCGGTCCCCAGAGACCTGCAAGTAGAGAAAGATCGAAATGACCCTCCTCAAGATAACCCCCTATAACTCCTCCAAAACCAAGGATCAATCCTAAGATGGTTGTAATATCCATATTTTAACCACTCCTGTAATGTAAAAACTTTTGTGTAAGAATACTAAATAAGGTCAGGCTAAAATGTTACTTTTCATCTCTGTGCCATTGATTTACCCTTTTCACTGTGCTATGATTTAAATTGATTTCACAAAATGTATGAACTAGATTCATATACATGTGAAGCTAGGGTTACAATATGCACGTTAATCTCAACATGTTTTTTGCCTACATAAATTTATCGTAGCTTTTATTTGGAAACTTAACTATTATTTGTGGAGAATGTGTGAAGATAAGAAATGAGTAATATTATGAAATTCTTTGTAAAAAGAGTGTGTATTTTCTACCTGTTTGGCCTTATAATATGTTTAATGGTTAAAGGACAAAGATTAGAAATGATAATAGCACTGACTTCAGGTGTGCTGTTGTCGATAATAAGATTTGCAGTATTGGATTCTTTTTTTAAGCGCTTACTTCATGGTTCAAGTAAAAATCGAGCAGTTGTTGTGGTCTTTGTAATATATTTGCTTAACTTAGCAATAATAGGAGTAACGATAGTATTCGCTATGCAATATGGTTTTTTTGTGTTTTTAGCTGCTTTAAGCGGAATGCTTTCGATAACATTTGTTTTGATGATATGTGCAGTGTTAAATGCTTTAGGAATAACTAATAATCACTATGGACAGAAGGTGAAATAATTTGCATGAAGAAATGAGTATGAGCGAAAGGCTTATTGAGGCAATTGAGCCCCATACCGTCTTTTCAATAAAGGCGTTTGGCTTAAATATTCCTGTTAAAGACGTTGTTATAGTTATGTGGATTATTATGACATTTTTGGTCGTTGCAGCAATTATTTTAACCCGTAAGCTGACGGTTGTACCGGGCAAAAGACAAAATATTGCCGAAATAGTCGTTGAAACTATAAACAATATGGTTAAGGATGCAGTCGGAGCACATCACTGGAAACCCTTTGCACCATTTCTGGGAACAGTGGTATTGTTCCTCATATTTGCAAATACAGCTGCTATATTTAATATAGTTCCGGGGTTTCATATAAGACCTCCAACAAGAAATATCAATGTAACGGTAAGCTTGGCTGTTATCTCAATTGTAACAGTTAATATAGCCGGTATAAGATATAAAAAGTTCGGTGGCTGGCTTAAGAGCTTTGTAGAGCCCACACCTATAATGCTTCCTTTTAAAATCCTCGAGGTGTTCATAAAGCCTACATCCTTGGCATTACGTTTATTCGGGAACATTTTGGGTGCCTTTATAGTAATGGAATTGCTATACATGGCTATGCCGATATTTGTACCGGCAATTTTCAGTTTTTATTTTGATTTGTTTGACGGGATTCTTCAAGCGTATGTGTTTATGTTTTTAACTTCTCTATATATCGCAGAAGCAGTAGAATAAGGGGGTGAAATTAAATGACAGGAATAATAGCTATAGCAGCTGCAATAGCAGTATTTACAGGCATTGGTGCCGGAATTGGCATCGGCTTGGCAACAGGAAAGGCTGTTGAGGGTATTGCAAGACAACCTGAGGCGGCAAATGATATCAGAACTGTAACTCTTCTTGG
Source organism: Bacillota bacterium (assembly GCA_023436515.1). Classification (GTDB taxonomy): domain Bacteria; phylum Bacillota; class Clostridia; order Acetivibrionales; family DSM-1351; genus Ruminiclostridium. Next base: position 617 of record JAEZIV010000292.1, on the reverse strand, counting down.
AGCAGCACTTGCCGAAGCAACGGCAATTTACGGTCTGGTAGTAGCCCTGGTACTTGTGTTCTTAAAAATGTAATCAGTTTTTCAAAGGATATCTGTGGAAGGTATTAAATACCGGCGGGCTTGTAAACAACGGCCTTTGACCCGGCGTATTTAACACCTTTCACAGATATAGCAGTAGAATACTGAGCCGTAGCTATCGGCTTTGATATATATTACATGACATTTAAATATATGTATTACAAATAACACTATCAGACTCACGGTGGGAATGCCAGTAAAATTTGAGTCAGAAAGGCGAATGATTATATATGTTAATGCCTGATAAGTATACATTTATATTTGTTGCATTAAATCTTCTGCTTTTGTATGTTTTGTTAAGAAAGTTTCTGTTTAAGCCTGTTACAGAATTAATGGAAAAGCGCAAGAAATCCATAGAGCAGGCATTGAACGATGCTGAAGAGGCTAAGGATAATGTGGCTAAAATGAAAAATGAATACCATATGCAGATTAAAAGCATAAAAGAGGATGGGGAAAGGCTTATGAACGAAGCCAGAGCCAAGGCAGCAAAGGAATATGATGAAATTATTGCTGCCGCAAGGAAAGATGCTATGGCAATA
>JAEZIV010000270.1 GCA_023436515.1 Bacillota bacterium | reverse complement strand
ACGCAGCTGCTCAAGATTTGTCTTGGGACAAGGTAAAGGAAAAGGGTGAGCTTGTTTTAGGCTTAGATGATAGCTTTCCTCCTATGGGTTTCAGAGATGAAGACAACAATATAGTTGGCTATGATATTGATCTGGCACAGGAAGTTGCCAGTAGGCTTGGTGTTAAATTAAAGCTTCAGCCAATCAACTGGGATACAAAGGAGCAGGAGCTCAATACCGGAAACATTGACTGCATATGGAATGGACTCACAATTACTGAGGATAGAAAGAAAAATATTCTTTTCTCTGATCCTTATATGAACAATCAGCAGGTGCTTGTAGTTCTGGCAGATTCAAAAGTAAACAACCTTGCAGACCTTAAGGGCAAGACTCTGGCATTGCAGGCGGCCTCCAGTGCGGCTGATGCATTAAATTCCAAAGGTGATTTCAAGGCAACTCTTAAGGATGTGATAGAACTCAAAGACAATAATATGTGCCTTTTGGACCTGAAGACAGGAAATGTAGATGCTGTTGCAATGGATGAAATAGTTGCAAGGTACTATATTCAGATGAAGAGTGAAAAGTATAGAGTACTTGAGGAGGGTCTTACCGGAGAGGAGTATGGTATTGGCTTCAGAACCGCCGATGTACAGCTCATGACTAAGGTAAACGATACCTTGAAGGAAATGGCTAAGGACGGAAAGATTACTGAAATATCAAACAAGTGGTTTGGCAGAGACATATCAATCATCAATAAATAGGCAGTTGAAGGTAATGTTATCCTAGGCTGATATCAAAAGGTATCAGCCTTAATTTTTATTTTTATATGGTTAGTTTATTAATTTTATGTAATTAATAAAGGAAACAGCTTTTATTATGTAGATTTTAACGGTTTATTTTAATATAATTATGTATACATAGCTGCAGTTTTGAGAGGAGATTATTTGTGAGGCTGATATCTTTACTGGGTGAGGGAATGATTGTAACAGTTCAATTATTCGTACTTACTTTAATATTCGCATTACCCTTGGGGCTTATCATATCCTTTGGTAGAAGATCAAGAAATTTTTTAGTTAATGGATTGACTGGTATATACATTTCAATCATGAGAGGTACACCGCTGATGCTACAGCTTGTAGCGGTATATTTCGGGCCCTATTATATTTTTGGGGGTACCATTGACAGATTTGCAGCCGCGGTTATTGCCTTTTCACTGAACTATGCAGCTTACTTCGCCGAAATCTTCAGAGGTGGAATTGAGTCGATTGCAAAGGGACAGTATGAAGCAGGAGAGGTTTTGGGCTTTACAAGGACTCAGGTGTTTTTCAAGATTATACTTCCCCAGGTTATAAAACGAATACTTCCGGCCACCAGCAATGAGGTAATAACCCTTGTTAAGGATACTGCATTGGCAACTGCCATTGGTATTGCAGAAATGTTCAGAATGGCTAACAACGAAATGAGTAGAACGGCCTCAATTCAACCCTTGATTGTGGCAGGAGTGTTCTACTATGTTATGAATCTTATTGTAGCCCAGGTATTTAGGCTTGCCGAGAATAAACTTAATTATTACAGGTAAGCAGGTTGTCAGATTGTTGCTCAAATAAGCTTAAGCATGATAATTATTACCGGGGTAGGCCTGAAAGGATGAATTAATTAAAGATGAAAATGATTGAGGCATCAAATATATTTAAGAGTTTTGGCGGTAAGGCAGTACTAACAGGTATTTCAATAGAGGTTAACAAGGGCGAGGTAGTAGCCATTATCGGGCCTTCCGGCTCCGGTAAAAGTACATTGCTTCGATGTATCAACCTTCTCGAAAGAATTGATAGAGGCAAGATTTCTGTTGAAGATGAATTAATGGTAGACACCAATAAGTATGGGAAGCCCGAATACACCAGTAAGAAAAAACTTAGAGAAATAAGGCTTAAACTCGGTCTTGTCTTTCAGAATTATAACCTTTTTCCTCATTTTAGTGTTTTGAAAAACATAATTGAAGCGCCTGTAAGTGTAGCTGGCATTTCAGTCCAGGAAGCAAAAGCAGAGGCTGTCAGACTACTTGAAAAAATGGGACTTGAGGATAAGGCTGAGGCATATCCCTGTGAGCTATCTGGAGGACAAAGCCAAAGAGTTGCTATAGCAAGGGCATTGGCTCTTAGACCGGATGTGTTGTTTTTTGATGAACCCACCTCGGCTCTCGATCCTGAGCTAACTGTAGAGGTTATGAAGGTAATCAGAAAGCTGGCAGAGGAGCATATGACTATGGTGGTTGTCACACATGAGATGGGCTTTGCCCGGGAAGTGGCAGACAGGGTTATTTTCATGGACAATGGTGTTATTGTGGAACAAGGTTCACCTGAGGAGCTTTTTACAAATCCCAAAAATGAGAGAACAAGGATGTTCATAAGAGGGTTTAAGCAGGGCGAATGATTACTGTATACCTTACTATAAAGGGATGTATTTTGCTTATATTTATAAATTAATAATAGTCATATCGGCTAATATCGAGTCATGGACACACCTGTTTATCTATATTTGGCTGATGTGTCTTTTTTTGTTCGTATATTTTCATAGTTAATCTGTTTGAACAAAAAAATAAGTGTACTTTATTTGAGTAATTGTTGACATATTTTTTATTATGTGATACCTTATTTCTTGTTTAATCAAAGTAAACAAAAAGTTTACTTTACTCAAACAAGAATAAGCCTTGCATAGGTAATTTAAATGAGTTAATTGCTGCTTGGCAGCTGAACGAGGTAATTGATGAATATTGGTGAAAAGATCAAACAGTTGAGGATAAAAAATGGCCTGACTCTGGAAGCTCTGGCCGGACGCTGCGAGCTATCAAAAGGTTTTATTTCGCAGCTTGAGAGAAATCTGACCTCCCCGTCCATCGCTACACTTATGGATATACTTGAGTCTCTTGGAACCAATTTAAAGGATTTCTTTAATGAATCAGTTAACGAAAAGGTAGTTTTTAAGAAAGATGAGGTTTTTGTAAAAGAGGATAAGGAGTCGGGATATGAAATAAGATGGCTTATATCCAATGCACAGAAAAATACAATGGAACCCATTCTTATTACATTGGGTCCGGGAGGGTTTTCCGACATTGACAATCCTCACGAAGGGGAAGAATTTGGATATGTTGTTAGTGGGGGTGTCACAGTATGCCTGGGAACCCAGCAATTTAAGGTAAAAAAGGGTGAGAGCTTTTATTTTAAGCCCGGGGTACCACATAATATAAAGAATTCAGGTAAGAGTGAAGCAGTTGTGTTGTGGGTTTCCTCGCCACCAAACTTTTAATTATGTAGAGATAAAAAAGCATTGATATATTTTTATTAATCGGGAGAAATATATGAACGAGAATCAGCCAATAATTTTATTAAAGGATATTTGTAAGAGTTATGGACAAACAGAGGTTCTTAAAAATATCAATTTGTATGTACTGAAAAATGAATTTGTTACCTTTCTCGGACCAAGTGGCTGCGGAAAGACAACAACCTTAAGGATTATAGGTGGATTTGAATCCCCCGACACAGGGGATGTTTTTTTTGAGGGTAAAAAGATTAATAATGTACCTCCATATCAAAGAAAGGTTAATACTGTTTTTCAGAGGTATGCGCTGTTTCCTCATATGAATGTGCATGACAATATAGCCTTCGGTTTGAAAATAAAGAAAATGGACAAGGGTATAATCAATAAAAAAGTTGACGAAATGCTTGAAATGGTGAACCTCAAAGGGTTTAACAAGAGATCCGTTGAGTCTCTTTCAGGAGGCCAGCAGCAAAGAGTAGCCATTGCAAGAGCCCTGGTTAATCAGCCCGAGGTGCTGCTGCTGGATGAGCCCCTTGGGGCTCTTGATCTGAAGCTCAGAAAAGAAATGCAGTTGGAGCTGAAGAATATTCATAAGCGTACCGGTATTACCTTTGTGTATGTCACCCATGACCAAGAGGAAGCACTTACCATGTCTGATACAATCGTTGTTATGAATAAGGGAATTATTCAGCAGATAGGTACTCCCCAAATGATATATAATGAGCCCAAAAATGCCTTTGTAGCGGATTTTATTGGAGAGAGCAATATCATTAGAGGTACTATGCTCAAGGATTATAGTGTTGATTTTGCAGGCCGTGTATTTGAATGTCTGGACAAGGGCTTTGAAAATAATGAAAAGGTTGACGTTGTTGTAAGACCGGAGGACATTAAGCTGGTGGGTCTTGAAAATGCCATGATCACCGGAGTGGTAAAATCTGTGACCTTTAAGGGTGTTCACTTTGAAATGCTTGTAGAGGGCAAGGATGTTACCTGGACCATACACAATACCGAAATGGCTGAGGTTGGAACAACCATAGGCATGTCCTTGAATCCAAATGATATTCACATAATGAAAAGGACGGGTGAGGAATGAAAAGGAAATGGGTATCCTATCCATATCTGATATGGATGATAATATTTATTGTAGTCCCCTCATTTCTGATACTATTTTATGCCTTTACTGTCAGAGATGAGCAAGGTATAAGATTTACACTGGACAATTTTTATAAGTTCTTTACGCCGATATACATATCGGTACTGCTAAAGTCACTGGGGCTGGCTTTGTTCAGCACCTTTGTTTGTCTGGTGCTGGGATATCCTGTTGCGATGATACTTGCCAGTAAGCAGTTCAGTAAGAGCACTACAATTTCGATGCTGTTCATAATCCCCATGTGGATGAACTTTTTGCTCAGAACATATGCCTGGCTTACATTGCTGGAGAAGAATGGAATAATTAATTCTGTATTAGCCTTCTTTAACCTGCCCAAAATCAACATTCTTTATACAGATGCAGCTGTTGTACTGGGTATGGTATATAATTTTCTGCCCTTTATGATTTTACCCATTTATACGGTACTGATGAAAATAGATGGAAAACTGGTAGAGGCTGCTCAGGATCTTGGAGGGAATAGTCTGACGGTATTTAGGAGGGTTACTCTGCCCCTTAGCATTCCCGGTGTGATGTCCGGCATAACAATGGTTTTTATGCCTGCGGTTACAACCTTTGTAATTTCAAAGCTACTTGGCGGAGGGCAGTATACGCTGATAGGAAACTTTATTGAAAGACAGTTTATTCAGTTGAATGATTGGAATTTTGGATCAGCAATTTCAATAATAATGATGGTATTTATACTTATCAGCATAGGTATCATGTCCAGATTTGATGAGGAAAAGGGAGGAGGAGCA
>JAEZIV010000103.1 GCA_023436515.1 Bacillota bacterium | reverse complement strand
CCTTTTGGATATAGGGAAGGTTTTAGAACTCACAAATGATTCGGCAAAAATTAATGGCAGTGTAACTGCCGGAAAGGTTCTAGTAGACGGTCTTGGTGTAGGAGACGTAGGTAATGTGGTTCTTCGAGATAGAAAGCACTTGTCACAGGACGGTTTAATTGTAGTTGTAATAACAATTGAGGGCGACACTGGGAATGTTGTTGCAGGGCCTGATATAATTTCCCGCGGCTTTGTATACGTTCGTGAATCAGAGGATTTGATGGAGCAGCTAAGGGATATCGCGAAGGAAGCGGTATTCAAATGCGGCGGTAAAAATCGTGGTGACTGGTCTATCAGGAAAACAGCTATCCGTGAAGCTTTAAAGGATTGCATATACGAAAAGACAAAGCGTAAACCAATGATTTTACCTATTATAATGGAGATTTAACTGCTATGAGCCAGCAATTGATAATATTTACATCATTTGCTGGCATATATATTATTCGGAAAAAACCGAAGGTTGACATTGCTATGAGAAAGAATATAAAGCTAGTTAATAACAGAAATATCGGGTTCTCAGCATCTCAATGAATCTTTTGGCAGGGCTTTTATACCAGAAGTTTATTAAGAAAACTAAGCAAATTGAATAGTTATTTTATGATTGAAATATTTTGTGTATACTCCTGTCCGGCCTTTCTGTAGACCGGATTTTTATATCCAAGGACATATAAATCTGTGGACACGGCCTCCACCTCCAGCATCCTTGTAAGTAAGCTGTTGCAGGAGGTTTTAAAATCGGCAGTTTTCATAATTGCTGGTATTATGGAGGTTTTTTTCATTTTTGAAAGCAACCATCTTCCTGTTTGGTTGAAGCCTAAAATTCTGGCATATTGTGGTCCACCGTACTTCATAAAAAGCTCCATATCAGTTTTTGTAATACCGGTCAGAGCAGATAACAGTATTCTCTGAATTCGTGTCCGGGCATACCTCTTTGTACTAATATTCTCAATCAGCTCCTCAATTGTTCCCGAGACTTCACAGGCGTTCTTAATTCTATACTCCAAGCCTTCACTGACATCAGGCAGCTCTCTTATAGCATTAGCAGTCATTTTACGCAGTAATGCAAAGATGATGCCTTCATATTGTTTTATACTTACAGGACCTCTTCCATCCAAAAACTCACGTTCAATAATGGAACTTGAAGCAGGGGGCAGGGAAATGAAAGTCTCTTCAGTCAGGTTGCTGCCAAATTTAACACCTTTAAGAATACTTGTTCTTATGGCAGTTGCACTGGAAATATGCCCTGTCAGCTCTGTATTGTTATAGCTGTTTGAGATTCTTTTTATTGTCATAGGCTTTATAAGGCTTCCCAGTTTGTTTAATGCCTTTAAATATTCAATCCCCAAAATATTGTTTGAGGTCTCAAGCAGTTGGGGGAGGCTGGCGGACAATATATTATCATCAGGAGCTGTGTTTGCGTTTTCTGCTAACCTAGCTTGCAGGTATATATTTATGGCATTCTGTCGGGCCACAGGAAAGGACAAACCTATAGAAAGCTGCTTCTTCAGTTCTGTTTTATAGGTCTCAGGCTCTCTTGAAAGAATGTCAGAAATCAGCTTTAATCCATCAATCTCTCCATGCTCACTTCCAAAGCAAATACTATCGACAATCCCAATGCTATCGAGTATTTTTACTGCTCCGTATGCAAAGTATTCTGCACTTGCCATGGCAAAAGGGTGGGGCAGCTCTATTACGAGATCAGCTCCACTATGTAAGGCTGCTTGGGCTCGCGCAAACTTATTTATAATTGCAGGCTCACCCCTCTGAATGAAATTTCCGCTCATTACGCAAACAACTGCATCACAGCCGGTTACAGCCTTTGATTGCTCCAGGTGATATATATGACCGTTATGAAATGGATTATATTCTACAACAATTCCAAGTACCTTCATTTAGTCTCCGTTTCTCACATAACAAGATTTTATGGGTAAATAACACATTACTGATTATACACTAATTATACAGGTTCGGAGAAAATAAAAAAGGTACAAGTCTTATAAAAAGCTATGTTCCTTTCTTAAAGCATCAAAACGACAACCGGAGCTACGTCGGGCTCAAGCTGCTGACAACATATGGTATCCGTGCTATAATAACTAAATATCTGTGCGGTAATAGTAATGGAAAGCAAAAGAAATGTAGAGTAAGCAGCATATTGTGAGAAAACTAAATTTCTAAGTATTCAAACTAAAAAGGAGGAGCTTGAATGGGATATGAATTTGTTGAAGTAATGCCTGAGGTTACGCTGATAAAAGATAATGGCACAAATATTTATCTTATTGAGGGAAGAGATAGGGCTTTAGTAATTGATACCGGATATGGGCAGCTGGATTTAAGAAAAAAGCTACAGGAGCTTACCCAAAAACCCTTGCTAGCAGTTTTGACACACGGACATATTGATCATGCTTTTGGTGCTCATTATTTCGATAAGGTCTATTTTAATAAGGATGATTTATCGGTTTATGAAGAGCATTATATGTTTAAGAAGTATCAGCCTTATGATGCAGCCTCCGGATTGTCTGCCCAGGAATTTGAAGAATGGCAGACTGCAAAGGTTGAGGACTTTGAATACATCAGTCCGGGCAAGCTCTTTAATCTGGGTGATAATGAATTGGAGGTCATCTCCTTGAAGGGGCATACTCCGGGAAGTATTGGTATTTTGGACAGAAAGCACGGGATACTTTTCTCGGGTGACGCTGTAATAAATCATATATGGATGCAGCTGCCACACTCCTACTCCATAGAGGAGTATCTAAAGACTCTCAATTCTATTGATTGCTATCTGGGAGATTTTGATATAATCTGCAATGGTCATTCTCAACAACCGTTACCTGTAAGCTTTATAGGAAATATGAAGCTTACCCTGGGAGAATTGCTTAAGGGTGCGGTGGGTACTACATACACCACTCAAATACAGGGTGCGGACGGAATGCTTTTTAAGTCCAATGGATGTGAAATCGTATACAATCCAAATAAGATAAGGACAGAATAAATCCTGCACCCACCGGGCACACAAAAAGGGGCTCACAACTGCAGCCCCTTTTTAGTACAGGAGATATTTTATTTTTTATTTAGTACAGCAGCTCCAGTTTCTTCTTCAAACTGCTTTAGATACAGTGAGTGGTAGTAACCCTTCTGACCCAGAAGCTCCTTGTGGGTTCCTCTTTCGATTATCTTCCCGTTCTTAACCACAAGTATAAGATCGGCTTTCTTGATGGTTGATAATCTATGTGCAATTAGGAAGGAGGTTCTGTTTTTCAAAATATGCATAATTGCTTCCTGTATCAACTGCTCGGTCTGAGTGTCGATAGAGGAGGTGGCTTCATCCAGCACAAAGATTCTCGGATCGGAGATAATGGCACGTGCAAAGGAAATAAGCTGCTTTTCTCCTGTGGACAGCCTGTCGCCGCCTTCTCCAATATTTGTATCAAGTCCATTCTCCATATTGCTTATAATTGTATCGGCGGCAACTACCTTTATTGCGGCCTCGATCTCTTCATCTGTTGCATCGAACTTTCCGTATCTGATGTTCTCCCGAATTGTTCCGGAGAAAAGGTGAGGGTTTTGCAGAACATAACCGATATTATTGTGTTGCCAAAGCTGGGAA
>JAEZIV010000168.1 GCA_023436515.1 Bacillota bacterium | reverse complement strand
CCAATCTGTCCGATTAAAAATCCGCTTAAGGTATCATATTCATCTATTGGAAGACTGGCTCCCAGTATATCCTGAGCTTCATCGAGACTAATGGAGCCTTTAATAATAAAGGTATTGTCATCGATTTTCTCAAGCTCCTTTTCTTCATCATCATCCTCGTCAAATATGTTCCCTACAATTTCTTCTATCAAATCCTCAAGAGTTACAATTCCGGCGGTCCCGCCGTACTCATCAATAATAATTGCCATATGAGTCTTATTGTGCTGAAGCTCCTTAAAGAGTTCATCAGTTCTCTTTGATTCAGGAACAAAGTATGGCTGTCTTATTAATTCTCTCAAGCTGAAATTTCTTGTATCATCGTTGGTAACAAACTTGAAAACATACTTGGAATGCATTACTCCGACAATATTGTCTATGTTTTCCTCATAAATAGGTATTCTTGAGTATTTCTCTATATTAATAAAATCAATTACCTCACCTAAGCTTGCATCTATTGGAAGAGCAGCAATATCGGTTCTATGGGTCATGATATCAGATACTGTTTTGTTGTTAAATTCAAAAATATTGTTGATCATTTCCTTTTCAGTTTCATGTATGGTGCCCTTTTCCTCACCAACATCAACCATCATTCTGATTTCCTCTTCTGTTACCTGTTCCTCTTCTGCATTGGGATCAACGCCGAAAAGTCGAACAAAAAAGTTTGTAGATGCTGTCAATAGCTTTACAAAGGGTGATGCTATTATTGAGAGCAGGTTAAGTGGCTTTGACACAAATCTGGCAATAGGCTCCGGCTTCTTCATTGCCAACCTTTTGGGGACAAGCTCACCCAATACCAGAGTAAAATAAGATAATATTATTGTAATAAGTAGCATGGATACTGTCTTAAGAACATTCTCAGGCACCGGTATTCCTGTTTCAATTAAAAATCTCACAAGGGGCTCTGCAAAGGTTTCAGACGCAAAGGCACTTGCCAGAAAGCCGGCGAGAGTTATTCCTATTTGAATAGTGGCCAGGAAGTTACTCGGTTCATCCAAAAGCTTCTTTAAAGTCTTGGCTGTTTTATCTCCATCCTCGGCCAAAAGGCGAATTTTGTTGTCATTCAAGGATATTAATGCAATCTCTGATGCAGCAAAAAAAGCATTTAATACAACAAGTATTATCAGTACTACAATTTCGGTAAACAATTATTCCATCCTCCATTTTATTTACTTATAAGAGTTAAATTCCCACAATTCATAATAAAAAAAGACACACCAATCCAAAGCGGACTGTCAGGGTCTTCTGTAATAGTTTATTTTATTATTTGTCCTCTTGATAAGTAACCTCCGATGAAACATTTTACTACAATAGCATGTATCCTCAGGATTATCTTCCATTCTATCTTCCCCCCCTTGAACTTTTTTATTATAATGTACTATAAGTTCCACCAGTATGTCAAATGTGAAACCAGCATTTAATGCCACTTAAAATATTATATGTAATCCTTATGAATAATATTTTTGCTATTTATTTCTTTTATAGCTTCACGTACAACTGCCCAAAGTGGGTCTAAAACCTACAAATGGACTATGACAATATAAGTAGAGAGCACCGGCAATTGGCCATATAAACCCATGCCGTGCTCTCTCTTTACTTATACAAAGGGTTAAGCAGCTGACCGTTGTTACAGCCCGGCCTCTTTTTTCAAAATATCAGCAACATCTGTTTTTTCCCATGTAAAATCAGCATCGTTTCTTCCGAAGTGTCCGTATGCAGCAGTCTTTTTAAATATAGGTCTCCTTAAGTCCAAGGCCTTTATTATTCCGGCAGGTCTTAAGTCAAAATGCTTGATGACAAGCTCTGAAATCCTTTCTTCCGGAATTACGGAGGTACCAAAGGTATCAACCAGTACAGATACAGGCTTGGCAACGCCAATTGCATATGCAAGCTGAACCTCACATTTTCTTGCGATACCGGCTGCAACTATATTCTTTGCAACGTATCTGGCAGCATAGGCGGCTGAACGGTCAACCTTTGTGGGGTCCTTACCTGAGAAGGCTCCACCTCCATGTCTTGCATATCCCCCATAGGTGTCAACAATTATCTTCCTGCCTGTAAGTCCCGAGTCACCCTGAGGTCCACCTACAACAAATCTTCCTGTTGGATTAATAAAGTACTTTGTAGAGGCATCCAGCAGTTCGGCAGGTATAACCGGCTTGATTACAAATTCGTGAATATCTCTTTCAATCGTTTCATGGCTGACATCCGGACCATGCTGAGTTGATATTACTATAGTGTCAACTCTTACCGGCTTGTCTCCGTCATACTCTACAGTAACCTGTGATTTCCCGTCTGGTCGGAGGTAATCAAGTGTTCCGTTCTTTCTTACTTCACTTAGCTTTTTTGACAGCTTGTGAGCAAGAGTTATAGGCATCGGCATGAGCTCCGGAGTTTCATCACAAGCATAGCCAAACATCATTCCCTGGTCTCCTGCTCCAATGGCCTGTATCTGTGCTTCGCTCATTTCTCCTGTCTTGGCCTCAAGAGCCTTATCAACTCCCATGGCAATATCAGCTGACTGCTCATCAATTGAAGTAAGCACCGCACAGGTCTCACTATCGAAGCCATATTTTGCTCTGTCATACCCAATTTCCTTTATTGTGTTCCTCACAACCTTTGGAATATCAACGTAGCATTGTGTTGATATCTCTCCCATAACCAGCACCATACCGGTTGTTACAGCAGTTTCACAAGCTACTCTGGCCTGTGGATCCTGTTCATAAATTGCATCCAGTACCGCATCAGAGATCTGATCACAGATTTTATCCGGATGTCCTTCAGTTACTGATTCGGATGTAAAAAGTCTTTTAGTCATTTAATATACCTCCACTTTAATATTTATCATGAGGTCAGTTTTTATCCCTTTCGAAGTCTTATACGGCATTAATCAATACCTTGTTTTTAACAATAAAAAAAACCTCTTTGCTGAGGTTTCTCATCTAATTCTTCTATAGTGATCACCCCTCATCTTTCAGGCAGCTGCCTGCAGGAATTGGCACCGTACACATTATATGCTGGTTGCCGGGTTTCATAGGGCCCATTCCCTCCACCTCTCTTGATAAGGATAAAATATTGACTTTGTGATAATTTAACCATAAAAACACGGAGTCGTCAATACTATATTACAGTTTATTGCCAGTTCTGTCCATAAACCTAATGGCATTTACAACAAATCTCTCATGTCTGCCCTCACCGATTATTTCCCTCTCGTCCCTGGCTTCAATATCAAATACCAAGCGCTTCCCATCTACTTCAACGAGCTTGGCAACAGCTGTAACCTTCATTCCCACAGGCGTGGCGGCCACATGTCTTACATTTATCATAGTCCCTACTGACGTGCTCTCGGAGGGCATAACAGCCTTAATTGCATTAGTTGCAGCCTTTTCCATTAGAGCAACCATGGCAGGAGTTGCAAAAACCTTTAGATCTCCGCTACCTAAAGCTTCTGCGGTATTATTGTCATTCACCGCTGTTGTTGCCTCACCTGATAATCCTACTGTAAATTCCATAAAATATATACCTCCCAATTCAATAAACCATAATAATTGCGTTCATGCTTGGAGCATTAAAAAGGGCTTACCCATGTGGATAAACCCCTATTTAATACTTAGCCTTCTAATTGAGGAATGGGAGCTGTCCCCTCCTCCAATACTGCTGTTCCGTCAAAAATTGCTTCAAATTCCGGACCTTCCACCTTCTCCTTATCAAGAAGCACTTCAGCCAATTTATTTAGTTTATCTATGTTTTCCGTTAATAGCTTTATTGTCTTATCATACGCATTATCAATAATACTCTTAACTTCCTTATCGATTATGGCAGCTATTTCATCGCTGTAATCTCTTGAGTGAGCCAGGTCTCTTCCAATAAAGACTTCGTCATTTTCATTCCCGAAAATCATATTTCCAAGCTTTTCACTCATACCATACTTGGTAACCATATTCTTGGCAATTTGATTTACCTTCTTCAAGTCACTGGAGGCACCTGTACTTACTTCATTTAATATGATCTGCTCAGCTGCTCTACCACCAAGAGCAATAATGATTTCTTCAATCAACTGAGACTTGGTATGATAGCTCTTATCCTCCTGAGGCCTGCTGGCAGTATATCCCCCTGCCATTCCTGCAGGTATAATGGAAACCCTGTCTACCTTTTGACTAGTGGAAACAAGCTTAATAGCTATTGCATGACCGGCCTCATGGAAGGCAGTAACCTTTTTGTCTCTTTCACTCATCACGCGGCTCTTCTTTTCAGGTCCCATCATTACCTTAAAGGCAGCTTCTTTAATCTCTTCATTACCAATCTTCTTTTTATTTGCTCTTGCTGCAAGCAAGGCTGCTTCATTTAGAAGATTTTCCAGATCGGCACCTGTAAATCCGGGTGTGATCCTTGCAAGCTCATCCAGCTTTACGTCTTCACCCAGAGGCTTTCCTCTGGAGTGTACCTTGAGTATCTGCTCTCTTCCCTTTATATCAGGAAGTCCCACAACAACTCTTCTATCAAAACGTCCCGGTCTTAAAAGGGCAGGGTCAAGAATGTCAGGCCTGTTAGTTGCAGCCAATATGATAACACCCTCATTTATTCCGAAACCGTCCATTTCTACCAGCAGCTGATTAAGAGTCTGTTCTCTTTCATCATGTCCGCCACCAAGGCCTGCTCCTCTGTGTCTTCCCACAGCATCTATTTCATCAATAAATACGATACAGGGTGCATTTTTCTTTGCCTGCTCAAATAGGTCACGTACACGAGATGCACCGACACCTACGAACATTTCTACAAAGTCGGAACCGCTTATACTGAAGAAGGGAACTCCGGCTTCACCGGATACGGCTTTTGCGAGTAAGGTTTTACCTGTACCTGGAGGTCCTACCAGGAGAACACCCTTAGGAATTCTTGCACCTAATTCCACAAACTTCTTTGGAGCTTTAAGGAACTCTACTATTTCTGCCAGCTCTTCCTTTTCCTCATCAGCCCCTGCAACATTATCAAAAGTAATCTTCTTTTTGTCATCAACCGTCATCTTTGCACGACTCTTGCCGAAGGACATTACTCTGTTTCCTCCGCCTCCGCCCTGGGACTGCTGTATAAAGAAGAACCATATCAATATAAGTATAATAACAAATCCGATTGTGGGCAGAATTGATACCCACCAGGGAGCCTGTGGCGGAGTTGTTACAGTGTATTTATCAATAAGCTTCTTGTCTACATATGCCTCTGTAAACCTTTCAGACGCTGAAGTAACATCAGGGGGAACAGTGACTACATATTTTGTAACCTTACTTTTGTCATTCAATGGCTTTCTGAGTTCAACACTTGCAGTGTCGGTTTGCAGCCCGATGCTTTTAACATTACCTGCTTCTATCTGGGTTAACAGTGTAGAATAATCCATCTTTGGCGGATTATCCGATGAAGCATAAAATGTGATTATTACCAAGAGTATTATAAAAATAATAATATAAAAACTGATACCCTTTAAATATTTCAAATATCTCCCTCCTTATGTTAACCAAGGCATCAAAATCCAGCCCATAGGCTAGTAAAAAACTCTGACCTACGTTCCTTCATTTTATTTTAATACCAATCTACCTTTATTTTAAACAAACTAAATCTCATACAACCTTTTTTTTCCTGCTTTTGTACAGTATATATTATATTAGCATATAGAAATATAAAACACAATAAAGTCAATTGCCTAACACTTTTTTTATTATTTCTGGTAAATGGACTTTTTCAGAACACATACCTCTGGGATATTTCTATATTTCCCTGCATAATCCAAGCCATAACCTACAACGAATTCATCCGGTATTTCGATCCCCTTATACTTTACATATACTTCGGCCTTTCTTCTGGATGGCTTATCAAGGGCAGCGCATATCTCCACACTTAAAGGACCTCTAGTCTTAAGCAGCTCTACTAAATGATTCAAGGTAAGACCTGTATCTATGATATCCTCGACAATTAATACATGCTTACCGGAAATATTTATGTCAACGTCCTTGATAATCTTTACAACACCGGAGGATTTTGATGAGTCCCCATAGCTGGATACCGAAATAAAGTCAAGATCAACAGGTATGCTTACCTTTCTTGCAAGATCGGCAAGGAAGATAAACCCTCCCTTTAATACACCAATTATGACCAGTTCCTTCCCTTCATAGTCCTTGGATATCCGGTTTCCCAAGTCCTCTACCTGCTTATCCAGCTCCTCCTTTGAAATTAAAACATGTTCAATTACATCCATTAAAACTTATCCCCCTTGTTAAGTTAACATTCTATATATTTAGCTGATCAAATTCTATATCTATCAGGACATCAGTCATAATAAGAAATTTTTAATACAGATTTAGTATTATCAGTTACTTTATAATTATCACTTGTTTTATTTCCTATAATCCAAATAATCTCCTTATTTATTGCAATTAATGGAAGAGAATTTCTCTGGTCTATAGATATTTTATTATCA
>JAEZIV010000167.1 GCA_023436515.1 Bacillota bacterium | reverse complement strand
TATCCAAAGGAGATCAAGGCCTTCTACATGAGAATTAATGAGGACGATAAGACCGTTGCCGCCATGGACTTACTCGTTCCAGGAGTTGGTGAAATTATTGGAGGAAGTCAGAGAGAGGAACGCCTTGATGTACTCGAGAAGAAAATGGAGGATATGGGTCTGGAGAAGGAGGACTACTGGTGGTATCTTGAACTCAGAAAGTATGGCGGAACAAAACACGCAGGCTTTGGTTTGGGCTTTGAGAGAGCTATTATGTACCTGACGGGTATATCAAATATCAGAGATGTTATTCCTTTCCCAAGGACGACAGGTAACTGTGATTTTTAACAAAATATCATTATTAAAATATTTTTATTAAAGACATTGCAAAATGTCTTTTTTTTTGAACAATTTTATGATTAGTACAGCTTTTAGTGGGTATATAACTTTATATCATAAGGACATAATCTTCCAGTCATTATAAAATCTTTTTCTTAGAATAATACAAATATAAGAAAGTATATTATCAAATTCGTTTAAGCAAAACTAAATATAAATTATAAAAAGGATGTGAATTGTGTTGAAGGTAAACATTACAGAAACAGTCTTGAGAGATGCTAACCAATCACTAATAGCTACGAGAATGCCTTTTTCAGATTTTGAGGCTATTCTTGAAACCATTAATCAGGTGGGGTATTACTCGGTGGAATGCTGGGGTGGCGCTACTTTTGACTCCTGCCTGAGGTATCTGATCGAGGATCCTTGGAAGAGATTGAGACTTTTAAAGGAAAAGCTTAAAAACTCAAAGCTTCAAATGCTGCTTCGAGGACAGAATATTCTTGGTTATAAGCACTATCCTGATGATGTTGTTAGGCTATTTGTTGCAAAATCCGTTGAAAATGGGATGGACATTTTCAGAATATTCGATGCTTTAAATGATTTCCGAAATATTCAGGTTGCAGTTGACGAAACAATTAAAAGAGGTGCCCACGCTCAGGGGGTTATCTGCTACACAACAAGTCCCATTCATACTATTGAAAAGTATGCAAAGATGGGAAAAGAACTTGAAAATATGGGAGTTCATTCAATATGCATTAAGGATATGGCAGGTATAATGGGTCCCCAGGAGGCTTATGATCTGGTAAAAGCCTTAAAGGAGTCAGTAGAATTGCCGGTATTCCTTCATACTCATTCTACAACGGGTCTCGGGCCTATAACGTACATTAAAGCTGTGGAAGCGGGCTGTAGCGGAATTGATACAGCTATTTCCTCTTTCTCGGGAGGAACCTCTCAACCCTCAACCGAAACTCTTAATTATGCTTTACAGCAGATGGGCTATAAGACAGAGCTAAATGAAAAAAATCTTAAAAAGGTAATTGATTATTTTAATCCATTAAAAGAGATATATGTGTCCTCCGGACTGATGGACCCCTTTGTTATGGGTACCGATACAGATGCACTTAATTATCAGGTTCCTGGTGGGATGCTGTCCAATCTTATTGCCCAGTTGAAGGCACAAAATTCTATTGACAGACTTGATGAGGTTCTTCAGGAAACCCCAAAGGTAAGGAAGGATCTTGGTTACCCACCTCTTGTAACGCCAATGAGTCAGATGGTTGGTGTTCAAGCAGCATCCAACGTGCTAGCCGGAGAAAGATATAAGAATGTATCAAAGGAAGTAAAAGCATATCTCAGAGGCGAATATGGTCAGGCGCCGGGAGAAATAAATGCTGAGCTGCAAAAGAAGGTGCTCGGAGACGAAAAGCCCATAACGGGTAGATTTGCAGATACTCTTGAGCCGGGCTTCGAGAGTGCCAAAGCCGAGCTTAAGGATTTGGCCCAAAATGATGAGGATGTGCTAAGTTATATTCTATTTCCTCAGATTGCTGAAAAGTTCTTTGTGGATAGACAGGAAAGCACTGCTGTGAAGGTTAGCTATAAGATAAAGAAAGCTTAGGTGATAAAATGGATATTTTAACTTCGTTGAAGGTATCTTTTTTCGGATTTTTGGTTGTATTCGTTACGCTGATACTTATAAGTATATGCATTAAGCTTTTATCCTTCATTATTTTATATTTTGAAAAGTCCGGAAAACAGAAGAAGGAACAAGATCTCCTGACAAATTCCGCTGCTGCCGCTGATGGTCAGAATAGCTTAAATCAGGGGAAGGATGACGAAATTGGTTACGGGGAATTGAAGCTTTATAATGTTGATGAAAAGACAGCTGCAATGATTATGGCCATAGTAAGTGACGAGTCCCAGATTCCTCTGTCGGAATTAAGATTTAAATCAATAAAACTTCTTTAAAACTGGAGGTAAATATGAAATATATTGTTTCTATAAATGATAAGACTTATGAGGTAGAGGTTGAGAGAGGTGAGGCTCAAATAGTCAAAACCACAAAAGCCATTCAGATTGATGCCACTCCCGTTGCTGCTCCTGTACAAGCTGCTGCCGCACCGGTTCAGTCCTCTGCACCAGTACAGACAGTTACTGCTGTAGACGGTGATCCCATAAAAGCGCCTTTGCCTGGAATTGTACTGGCTGTTAAGACAAACCCAGGGGCTTCAGTAAAGAAGGGTGACTTATTGCTGATTATTGAAGCAATGAAAATGGAAAACGAAATATTGGCGCCCCGTGATGGTGTTGTTGCTCAGATTTTAGCCGGAAAGGGTTCCAGTGTCAGTACCGGAGAAATTCTGTTAGTGCTCAAATAATTATTTCTAGTTTTATTTAATGAAACGGAGGTTAACATGACATTTTCCTTTATTGAAACCATGGAAAGGCTCATTAAAGAGTCAGGCTTTTCGGCTATGAGCTGGCAGCAGCTTGTGATGCTGGGAGTAGCCTGTGTTCTTATATATCTTGCAATTGTAAAGAAATTTGAACCTTTATTGCTTTTGCCCATTGCCTTTGGTGTATTGCTGGCCAATCTGCCACTGGCAGGCATGATGGCTGAACCAACTGCAACCGGAAACGGCGGTCTGTTGTATTATCTTTACCTGGGAGTTAAAAAGGGTATTTACCCATCGCTTATATTCCTTGGAATTGGTGCTATGACTGATTTCGGTCCATTAATAGCAAGACCTTCTGGTCTCTTTTTAGGGGCAGCTGCTCAGCTTGGAATTTATACTGCATTTATTGTTGCCATTGCCTTGGGCTTTTCTCCCGAGGCCGCAGCATCGATCGGGATTATAGGTGGAGCTGACGGGCCCACTGCCATACTTGTAGCGTCAATCTTAAAGCCTGAGCTATTGGGACCAATAGCAATTGCCGCTTACTCCTACATGGCGCTTATACCATTGATACAGCCGCCAGTAATGAGGCTGTTGACAACAAAAAAGGAAAGAGAAGCCAAGATGGAGGTATTAAGGGAAGTATCCAGAAAGGAAAAAATTATTTTTCCAATAGCTGTTACAGTACTTGTATGCCTACTGCTACCTTCTGCAACTCCCTTAGTTGGTCTGCTAATGCTTGGTAATCTTTTCAGAGAGAGCGGTGTGGTTGAAAGATTGTCCTCTACTGCACAAAATGCACTTATCAACATAGTAACCATTTTCCTTGGTGTTACTGTTGGTGCAACAACTGTTGGGGAAAAGTTTTTATCCCCTGAAACAATAAAAATTGTATTGTTGGGTTTATTAGCCTTTATTTTCAGTACAGTTGGAGGAGTTTTGTTTGGAAAGCTAATGTATTGGGTGTCAGGGGGCAAGGTAAATCCACTTATAGGCTCTGCGGGAGTGTCAGCAGTTCCTATGGCCGCAAGAGTATCCCAGGTTGAAGGTCAGAAAGCAAATCCTTCTAACTTTTTGCTGATGCATGCAATGGGGCCCAATGTAGCCGGGGTTATCGGCTCTGCTGTGGCTGCGGGCTTCTTCATTTCAATGTTTGGTTAGTAAGCTATATGCTAAGCAAGATAAAATGCTCCCTTAGGTTTCTTTAGGGAGCATTTTGTGTTTTAACTATTGTCAGGAGCGCATATTAATCTCTCAAATATGTGGTTCCATCCATTGGAATGTACACCTCCAGAGAGGATGGATCCTGCCCGAACACTCCTACGGTATAAAATGTAATATTTCTTCTGGGAAGCAATCGTACGTTAGGGAGATTTACCAGAACTACAGGTGTTCCGGTAGGAGTCACAACAAGATTGTAGCGGCCTGGAAGCACAGCCCTGTAATCGCTTACCTCAGTGTACTTTATTCCTGAAAAAAGCACAAGCCCACCCCTCAGGCTGAGGCTCAGCTCCGGAGCATTTGGAGAGAGATTTACAAAACGGATGTTTGTTCTTCCTGGACTAAGAGGCTCGTAGGTGTCTTCAACGGGCAGTATTCCTATTCTTGGGAGAATACCGATAACACAAAGGGTATATACCTTTTGTGCTGCAACAGGAAGCCTGACACTTAGGACGGGTGAATGCTGGAGGCCTACAGGGAAGGCTTCCACCGTATATGTTCCGGCATCAACAGCTATATATTCTGTAAATTGTCCAAAGGCTAACCTTCTGGCAATAATACGCCCATTAGCATATATATCTACTTCAGGTGCACCAGGAGCTGCATGAAAAACTCTTATATAGGATTTACCGGGTAACTGTCTGTCCTCTGCACAGTCATCAATATAATAAAAACTTTCATTTGTCATATTTCCACCACCATACCTAAAAAATATTAGAAATAATTATCCTATTTCAATATATGCAGACAGCAGATAAAGGGTTAACATAAATAAGTTTGAAAAGAGCAAGAAACTTTTCTGGAGTAATAATGGCTAAGTAGGATTATTGAGCCGCATGTGCCGCTTGCGACACATGCCGGACTATGCTATAATACCTAAGGATTGATAGCTGCCGCTTTTCTTATATGAATGAGCAATGCAGCGGAAATACTTCATTTATGGTGAAAGGGAGTAATTGTTATGACATTGAATGATCAGTGGAGAGAAATTGCCGACAAGGAAAGGACTCCACAGGAAAATGAAGCTTTTTGGAAGGATTATTTCTTAAAAGAAAAAGACAACTATGCTTATATATTGGAGAATAATCTTAAGAGTATCAAAGGTCAGCTTTCTGAGGTTGCTTCTTCCTTTAATATGGATTCTGCCACTTTTGTAGGTTTTCTCGATGGTATTAATACCAGCCTTACCAGTGAAATAGATCTGGATTCCTTAGAAGATACCACTGTTCTTGATATTGAGATAGATTATGAAAAGCTCTATTTCAATATGCTAGATGCCAAAGCAGATTGGTTGTATAATCTTACTGAGTGGGATAATATCCTTTCTGTCGACAGAAGAAAGGAAATAAC
>JAEZIV010000080.1 GCA_023436515.1 Bacillota bacterium | reverse complement strand
AAGGCCCCTCACTTAAGCGTTACTTATCCAATATCCAACAGGGTGGTAATGGATAGGGCATACGCCGGCTATGACGGAGCCATAAGGCTGACGGAGGATATATTTACAACATTGGTAGGAACCAGATAGGAGGATGGGATATGGATTATATTAGGGAAAAAGCACCACCGGTAAGAGAGGATAGGTTGAAGGCCTGTAATGCCTTTGGGGGCTCCTGCTGCGAATTGAATAAGAGAGGAAAAAAAGGCTGCTTGAACGGGGTTAAGAGAACCTTTGCTCAGACTCAGGGATGTCAGCTGAACTTGAGCCTGGCTATTTTAAACACAATAAGGAATGCGGTAGTAATTGTTCATGCACCTCTTGGCTGCGGAGGAGGCAATTTGTCTACAGCCGGCATCAGTAAGAATTTTCAGAAGCTGAGAGACCCCAATGCAAAAGGCTTGATCTGGATAAATACAAACCTTGACGAGAATGATGTGGTCAGTGGTGGTGAAGAGAAGCTCAGGAGCGCAGTGCTCTATGCTGAAGGTGAGTTCCGTCCAGAGGCCATAATTGTTGTAAACAGCTGCGTGCCGGCAATTATAGGAGATGATATTGACAGTATATTGGAGGATTTACAGAAGCAAATAAGTGCAAAAATCGTCCCCATTCACTGTGAAGGCTTCAAAACTAAAATAATGGCAAGCGCATATGATTCTGTTTACCACGGTATTCTCCGAAACCTCCTTGACAAGCCCGAGGAGACTGGAAATCCAATATATCAAGATGAACTTGAACTGATAAAAGAAAAATATCAAAAAAGTAAGACGGTCAATATTCTGAATGTATCCTCAATGAGTCGTCAGGATGAAGAGGAGCTCACAAGACTTGTTAAAGCACTGGGATTGAATGTTAGGATATACCCCTGCTATGCTTCGGCAGATGACTTTGCCTATGTTGATGAAGCAGCACTTAATGTCAGTATATGTGCAACTCATGATGATTATTTTGTTGAGCACATTAAAGAAAAGTATGGGATCCCCTTTGTATTGAAATCAATACCTATTGGCATCAAAAATACAGATCAGTGGCTTTTGGATATAGCTAAGTTTTTTGGACTGGAGGAAAGTGCCAGAAGGCTTATTGAGGCTGAGACTCAAGAGCTGAGAGAGGCGTTGGAGCCCTTTAAGGAGCAGCTAAAGGGAAAGCGGGTATTTCTTGGCGGCGGAGAAATCAGAATACTATCTACAGCCGAGCTGCTTCAAAGTATGGGAATGGAAGTAGTGGGCCTAAAGGGTTATCATTATGACCACTTCGCCGACCCACTGCTGGAATTGGTTGAAAACAGCGAAAACATCGTGTTTAATGTGGCAACCGGACAGCCCTTTGAACAAGCAAATCTTCTGAAGAAGCTTCAGCCTGATTTGTATGTAGGTCATATCGGTACAAACGGATACACTGCAAAGCAAGGCTTTCCAATCTATCCGCTGTTTGGTCAGTCATCAATTTATATGGGATATTCCGGTGCCTATGAAATTATAAGAAGGATAGCTAGGGTACTGAAAAATCCTGGATTCAACAGGAATTTCGTAGGCAATTCAAAGCTGCCCTATCGTGAGGCTTGGTATGAGCAGAATCCCTTTACCTATATAGATGACAGCGCCGCTCTCTAAACAAAAGTAATAATATAAGGACGAGGTGAAATGATGAAAAAGACTCTAAATAGAATAAACAATAAGTTTTTAAGCGTCTATATTATTATTGCTTTTTTTGTACTGTGGGAGGTCGCACCAGCAATAGGCTGGGCAAATCCAAACTTTCTACCTCCCTTCTCAAGGATTGTAGCTGAAGCACAAAAGCTAAGCTTCATACAATTGTTTATAGAAGCTTCAGTTAGCCTGAAAAGGATATTTGTGGGCTTTATTATAGCATCCCTGCTTGCATTGCCCACAGGCTTTATACTTGGGGGAGCCTTTCCCAAGCTTGAGAGCTTTCTGAAGTCACTGATGAAATTCCTTTCTCAGATACCGCCCTTTATACTATTTCCTGTTTTTGTAGTTGTTTTTGGTATTGGTGAGAAGGGGATTTATACGGTAATAATATGGGCAGCCTTCTGGCCTGTAATGTTTACAACTATAACAGGTGTCCAAAGTGTGGAGCCCATTCTTATTAAAAGTGCAAGGTCTATGGGAGCAAGTAATATTACTATATTTTTCAAGATTATTATACCGGGAGCGTTATCTTCCATACTAACCGGAATGAGAACAGGAATGACCATGAGCTTTATGATGCTCATAGGAGCTGAGACACTGGGGGCTGACTCAGGGCTTGGCTGGCTGATACACAATGCACAGAGCATGGGCTGGATTCCGAGAATATACCTGGCAGCTATTTTAATAGCCGTTCTGGGTCTGGGCGTAAATTATGTTTTTCAGTGGCTTGAAGAAAATATCATTATTTGGGAGGACAAAAATAATGATAAAGCAATCTGATATAGACAGCTTGTTAAAGAGAGGAGGTGACTATTCTCATGAATCCAGCCATTGATAAGATAAAGAAAATTTCATTTGGCAGTATAGCCATAATTCTATTCTTTGTACTATGGGAAGCCGCTTCAGTATTTGAAATCGTGCCTAAAGCAGTAATTCCGGCTCCAACCAAGGTTTTTTACGCCCTATTTATTTCAGCAGAATCGGGAGAGATTTGGATGCATATGAAGGTTAGTCTGGTCAGAGCAGTGTTCGGCTTTTTATTAGCCTCAGTCATCGCAATACCTATGGGTTTCTTACTTGGAACCTTCTTTAAGACCTTTGAGAAAGCCTTGCTTCCTTTCTTGAGAATGCTGGAAAAGCTAAATCCCTTTGCCTTATTCCCTGTATTTATGATTATTTTTGGCATAGGTAACCTGCAAAAGGTAGCATTAATATTTTGGGTGGCTCAATGGCCCTTGCTTTTCAACACCATTGCAGGAACCAGAAGCATTGACCCCAGTATGATCAAGTCTGCCAGATCCATGGGTGCCAATAAAAAAGTATTATTTCTGAAGGTCATTCTCCCTGCAGCAGTACCGGGAATTTTCACAGGGGTCAAAATAAGCGCACAGATTTCATTTTTTATGATTATTGCATCAGAAATGGCAGGTTCAAGCCAGGGACTGGGCTGGTTCTATCTTTCCTCCAGCCAATCCTATCAGGTACCTCTGATGTATGGCATCATTCTATTCATCACGGTGCTTGCAGTCATTATAAATGTATTATTCAGTAAGCTCGAAAGGCACTTTTTAGTATGGAAGGAAACATCCTTCCAGGAAAATTAAGTATTTAGTTTTTGGAGGCGTCGTGAAAGTAATTTTATTGATTGCACACGTTCCTCTACAAATAATTCATAAATATTAATGCCAAGATTGGCGAGGAGGTTATTATGTCAATTCAAAGTAAAAAGAAAACCATAACAATTGTTGCAGTGGCGTTGGTAGTACTTATTGCAATAGGTATTGGAGCTTATATAGGAAAAACCAAGGTTGGTTCACCTAATGAGCTGAATGCCGGCACAAGCGGAGGAGCTGGCTCTTCAGTCCAGGCAGTTTCGGGAAGCCCTGGGGAGGATAAAGATTTGATACCCATCAAGACTTATACCAGAAAGAACTGTACCTCAACACCGGTGCTGGTTGCCGATGCAAAGGGCTTTTTCAAGGAGCAGGGGTTAAAGCTGGTGTTTACCGGAGAATTAAAGAGTACAGAAGTTCTCCCTTCAGTGTTGAACGGAAACAATGACTTTGCCGAAACACATCCAAACGCTCTTGCGACCTATATAGCCGGAGGAGCAACAATAAAAGCAGTCGGGCGTGCCATCATTGAGCCGGGACCCGAGGTCGACCCGAAATTCAGGCATATGAGGTGGTTTGTAAAAGCCGACTCGGGAGTTAAGTCCTGGGAGGACCTCGTGGAGTATAAAAAAGGTCAGAAGCTGAATCATAATGGTTTGGCACCAAGCTGTACAACTTTTGTTACAACCACTATTTTCGATAAATATGGAATTGGAAGAGACCGTTTGAATTTTGTAAACTTTGATACCGACCAGGCAGCTCTTCAGGCAGTACAGCAGGGGAATATTGATATAGCTTGCGTTCATCCGCCCTTTTATAAGTTGGCAGAGGAATCTGGGCTTACTCTTATAGGTGACTCTTCCGATGCCGGTTTGGGTGAAGCGGCAGGACTGTACCTCTATTATTTCACTGATGCTTTTATAGAAAAAAATCCGGATATAGTACAAAAATTCTCAAAGGCTATGCAAAAGGCCCAGGTATGGTCCAACAATAACTCCGACGAAGCTGCCAAAATAACCGCTGACTTCATTGGCTCAAATGGAAATGCAAGTCACTGGTATGCTACCTCCACAGTTATTGACGAGAAACAGATCGAGCCATGGGTAAACGACTTGGTGATAAATGGCAAGCTGAAGGAAGGCCAGGTTAAGATATCAGACTTGCTTACACACAAATTTGAAGTTAAATAATACTGCTTTTAGGATGAGCTGCAGCTAATAAAGCTGTAGCTTATCTGGTAAACGCTAAGCCACTAAGTGTCTTTTCATGACTATTTGTTTCACGCGCTATTCGCGTAGATAGGAGATAAGCGTGAAAAATACATTCAGTTGATCATCATGCTTTTCACGCAACGAAAAGCCACTAAGTGTCTTTTCATTACTATTTGTTTCACGCGCTATGCGCGTAGATTGGAGATAAGCGTGAAAAATTCATTCGGCTAGTCATGGAGTATTTCACGCTGCGAAAAGCCACTAAGTGTCTTTTCATGACTATTTGTTTCACGCGCTATTCGCGTAGATAGGAGAGAGTATGCAAAATGCTTCTGCTGAGGCCCTTATATTGAATAGGGCTGAAATTCCAGTCAGTGACGACAAAATTATTATTAAGGGAATTAACAAAATTTTCAGCATAAAGAGGAATACCGACAGCCAGAAGGAGTTTACTGCCATAAGGGATGTAAACCTTAATATCAAGGCGGGAGAATTCATAACCATCGTCGGTCCTAGCGGTTGTGGCAAGTCAACCCTGCTGGATATAATAGCAGGGCTGTCGAAACCCAGCTCTGGTGAAATATTTATTGATAACAAGCTTATCACCGGCCCGGCCCTGGACCGTGGAATTATACTTCAGGGATATGCACTTTTTCCATGGAGAACTGTAAGGCACAATGTGGAATTCGGGCTTGAAATAAAGGGGATCGGGAAAAGTGAAAGAAGGGAAATAAGCGCAAGGTTTATCAAGCTTGTAGGGCTGGAGGGGTTTGAGGATAGATTTCCCTATGAGTTATCAGGAGGTATGCGGCAAAGAGTTGCAATAGCAAGAGCTCTGGCTTACGATCCCGAAGTGCTGTTGATGGATGAGCCCTTTGCGGCTGTGGATGCCCAAACAAGAGAAACCATGCAGGATGAGCTTCTGCGTATATGGGAGGAAACAAACAAGACAATAATTCTTGTTACCCATAGCATAGAGGAAGCAGTAGGCTTGGCTGATCGGGTGGCTGTAATGTCGGCAAATCCGGGGTATATAAAGGAAATCATTGACATTGATCTTCCAAGGCCCAGAAGGATAGGGGATATAAGGAACTCTGCCAACTTCTCCTGGATCACTCATAAGGTGTGGGATATTTTGCAGAATGTGCAAAACGATTTACCTGTTAATAAAGGAAATCTGAATCTGGCAGAGGAAATATCGGTGTCGGCAACAATATAGTTAGGATGTGGTGGAATTGGTTGAAGCTAAAACTATAAAAATCTTTGGTATGACCTGCACCCTGTGTTCAATTACCATTGAATCGGCACTTTCCAAACTTAGGGGTATTTTGAGGATATCTGTAAACTATGCTTCAGAAAAGGCAGTTATTGAGTATGAGTCTGCTGAGGTATCCCTTGAGGAAATAAAGAAAATCATTGAGAGGCTGGGCTTTTCTGTACAGGAAAGTAGTGGGATAACCTCGGAAACAGGTCAAAATCTAGGTGATCAAGAAAGAAAAAAAATTCTTAAGCTATTTATTTTATCAGCAATATTCAGTACGCCTCTTATACTCTGCATGCTATCGGAGGGAGTTGGTTTTTGCCACCAACTTTTTGACCCTGCTTCAGAAACAGGTTGGGGAAAAGTACTATATGAATTAAGGCAGGCAACCTTGTTCCTTCACGACTGGAGGCTTCAGTTGACGGCGGGAAGCCTTGTTCAGCTTCTCATCGGTACCAGATTTTACAGGAAAGCTTTTAGGGCTGTTAAGGCCGGAAAAGCCACAATGGACCTGCTTGTGGTGCTTGGAACCACAGCCGCTTACTTATATAGCGTATACATCGTCCTCTACCAGAATTACGCTTATGTTTCGGGTCTTCAGAGCATATATTTTGAGGCTTCAGCAGTAATAATCACCCTTGTATTGTTAGGCAAGTATCTTGAGCTGCTTGCAAAGGGCAGAACCTCAAGGGCAATACAGGCACTGATTGAATTGAACACAAAAACAGCGAGAGTAATCCGGAATGGGGTTGAAACAGACTTACCTATCGAGGAGGTAGTTGTTGGAGACTTGATCGTAGTCAAGCCGGGAGAAAAAATACCCGTTGATGGAATAATTCTCGAGGGGAATTCTGCAGTTGATGAGTCAATGCTTACAGGAGAAAGCCTCCCTGTAGATAAAGGGGAGAAGGATTTTGTCACAGGTGCTTCTGTTAATAAAAACGGAACCTTCATATTCAGGGCGACTAAGGTTGGAAATGAAACCAAGCTGGCCGGCATAATCAAATGTATTGAAGAGGCCCAGGGGAGTAAAGCTCCCATTCAAAAAATAGCAGACAGAGTTAGCGGCTACTTCATTCCTTTTGTAATAGCGGTATCAGCAGCTACTTTCATATACTGGTATTTCATTGTATATAAGCATATTTTGTTCGTGATAAATCTTCCGATTATATATGCGGTCTCAGTACTTGTTGTCTCGTGCCCCTGTGCTCTGGGGCTTGCAACACCGACAGCAGTAATGGTTGGGATGGGTAAAGGAGCACAAAACGGTATACTTATTAAGAATGGTGATACCCTTGAAACAGCTTACAAAATAAATACTATCGTATTTGACAAAACTGGTACCCTCACAAAGGGCACACCTGAAATAACAGATATAGTGATTCTTGAGAAAGCAGAAAAGCTCTATGGATATAACGATATTTTAATATTGGCAGCCATTGCAGAGAAGAAATCAGAGCATCCTCTGGGAGAGGCTATATATAGAAAAGGCAAGGCGTTAGCTGAGGTGGAGCTTGCAGATCCGGGCTGGTTTGAAGCAGTACCGGGCAAGGG